>CBCOYO010000019.1:3501-32995 GCA_965114465.1 uncultured Lachnospiraceae bacterium | reverse complement strand
GCATTTTGGCGCATGATTCCCACTACTTTGGCGTGGGTGTGAAAAGTAACAATTTTTTCACTGTTCAGTATAATAAAAAAACTATTTTCTTCCTAAATAAATATACAGTTCTAAATAAAGCCACTACCATTTACTATTATAGTTTATACTTTCAAGACAGTAGGAAGCATATAATGTTTACAATTCAGCCTTACCAAACTGTAAACATTTAATTAACATTTGTAAACTAATGATTGTATTTCCTTTCATCCTATGCTATAATTATGACCAAATAAACAACAAACTATGAATTATAAACCTACAGAAATGAGGAATCATTTTATGGAAAAAATTACGATGAAAGATATCGCTGATGCCCTCAATATCTCCCGCGTCACTGTGAGCAAGGCATTTAACAACCAAGCCGGCGTTTCTGATACTTTGCGGGAGCTTATCCTTGCGAAAGCAAAAGAATTGGGGTATGCCAAACTTCCCTATCAGGCAATTGAGCAGCTTCAGCAGGAACAGCCGCAGCAAAATCAACGCACTGTTTCTTTAATTGTATCAAGACCAGATTCTGCTTTTTTTTGGACAAATATTATTCACCGCATGGCGCAGGAACTTTCCAATTATAATATTAACTTAATGTATACCTATGTCCCCTCCGTCTACACAAAATCCTTTAGCCTGCCCTCCATTTTGCTAAATGGCGGCGTGGATGGCGTTATTGTGCTGAATGTCTACGATCCGCAAATCTTAACAATGGTAAATGAACTCTCTCTACCGAAAGTATTTCTTGATACCGTTCCTGATCTTTCATTTCCGCTGTTAAATGGCGATCTGCTGATAATTGAGGGCTTTTGCAGTGAAATGGATATTACAGATATGCTTGTGCGAGAAGGTCACAAAGAAATTGGTTTTCTCGGCGATATTAATTATGCCTTAACCAACTTAGAACGCTACCGCGGCTACTGTGCCAGTATGGAGAAAAACAGTCTGATTATCCGGCCACAGTACTGCCTTACCGGAAGCATTGATATTTTTTCTTATGGGAAAGAATTAAATGCGTTTTTAGATGGGCTGAAAAACTGGCCGACTGCCTTTGTCTGTGTCAGTGATTTCGTAGCGCATTTTGTACAGATGTATATAGAAAATAATCCCCAACGTATTCCGCATCCCGTGGTATTAACAGGATTCGACAATACCGGAGAATACACCAATGTTGCTGGACGGATTCCCACCGCCAATGTTCCCACAGGGCTTCTTGGAAAACGGCTTGCCCTGCAGCTTCTGTTCCGCACCGAACACCGGGACGCGCCTTATGAACTGACGTTTTTGCGGCCGACGATAATTATTCCGCATTGTCGCGAATAGGTAACAAGGGATGTCGGGAAAGAATATTCCAAGAAAACTTCATTTCCTGACACCCCTCTGTCTAAACTTGTACTATCGCATTATCTATCGCTGTTTCCGATACTGCCTATAATAATACACTCCCCCCGCAATATCTGCCAAAATCCACCCAATTGGCACGGACATCCAGATACCCGTTACGCCGATCGGCTCTATTGCGGAGAGCATATATGCCAGCGTCACGCGCGTTCCTAGGGAAATCACCGTAAGCACTACAGAAATCAATGGTTTATTAACTGCACGAAAATAGCCATAAAATAAGAACAACAACCCAATCCCAAAATAAAACGACGCTTCGATCCGCAGATACCCTACGCCGACCGCAATCGCTTCTATACTTGTTTCCTCCAGAAAAATAGACATTAACTGCCTCGCAAATATAACAACCAGCAGCGAAATCACAAGGCAGAACACGAATGCGCCCAACACAGCCTCCCGCATTCCTTTGCGGATTCGTTCCTGTTTTCCAGCACCAAAATTCTGCGCCACATAGGTTGAGAAGGCATTACCGAAATCCTGCACTGGCGCATAAGCGAACGAATCAATTTTTACTGCTGCCGCAAATGCTGCCATTACAACTGCACCAAAGCTATTGACAAGTCCCTGCACCATTAAAATTCCAAAATTCATAATTGACTGTTGCAGACAGGTCAGCGACGAAAGTCCAGCAAGCTCCTTTAAAATCGTTTTATCCCAGAGGCGGTTTTGTTTCTGTACCCGAAGCTGCGGATATTTTAGGAAATAATAGCAGATAATCCCGATACCTGCCATATACTGCGATAGAACGGTTGCCGCCGCTGCACCGCCAACGCCCCAAGAAAAACTGCGGATAAACAACAAATCCAAACAAATATTCATCACTGCAGACACGCCAAGAAATGCCAGTGGCACTACGGAATTACCGACGGCGCGCAGCAGATTTGCAATAAAATTGTAAAGAAATACCGCTGGAATACCTGCAAAAATCCACAGCAGATACGTGCGCATCAAAGGAATTACTTCCGGCGGAACACGCAAAAACAACAATATTTTTTCTACACCTGCATAAACAAAAATATTAAGAACCATTGCTGCTGCACCAATCAGCAGAAATGCCATAAAAATCCCCTGTTCGAGCCTATCGAAATCCTTTTTACCAAACTGCATAGAAAAAAAGGCACTACTGCCCATACAAAGACCCAATAATATCGAAGTAACAAACACCATTAATGTATACGAAGAACCCACTGCCGCCAATGCGCGCTCCCCCAGAATCCGTCCGACAATCAATGTATCCGCAATATTATACAACTGCTGCAACAGATTCCCGACCATAATTGGAAACGCAAATTTCAACAGATTTTTCATAATATTCCCTTGTGTTAAATCGCAGTTCATTTTTATCTCCCTAGGGATGTCGCATTAAACCAAATGTATACAAGATAGTCTAACACCTTGCTTCAATTTATACTATATATTGTATAATCAAAGCTTATTGCGACACCCCCATATCAATCAATAGAGCTGTCACAATAAGCTTTAATATGCAACAGCCCCTATCCCATCCGCCTATCAACTACATCATACCCAAAAACATAAGGAAATGCAATTACAAAATTTCCTCTTTTTCACAGCAGTTTTGTGTGCTATAATATGTTCCATTATAGTTGATACTGCTTAACAGTTAAAATTTTAGAGTAACCGGACTACATAGCGCCAGCCATATACGTTTAACCAGTGCAGTACGGTAAATTCTGGCGTTATGCAGTATAAGATTTATTTTTTGCTCAAGAAAGGAGTTCCCTATGAAACCGAAAAATATTGGTATGCGTCTGCTCAAGAAAGGCAAAACTGGACTTTTGCATTCCATATTCAGCCGTCTTGGCATTATTTTGTTAATGCTGCTGCTTCAGATTGGATTTTTATTTAGTGCCTTTGAATGGTTTGGTAACTTTCTCCCTCATATCTTCATTTTTGTGATTATATTTATGATCGGAATGATTTTCTACCTAATCAACTGCGATATGAATCCCTCTGCCAAAATTACATGGTTGATTCTTATTATGATGGCGCCGCTGCTTGGCGTGTTTCTTCTGTGGTTTACACAGGCAGATATTGGACACCGCGCACTAAAAGAACGCCTCAACTTCTTAGTAAAAGACACCAAAAACCTTCTGCCCCAGAACGAGGAGGTTTTCGAGCAGTTAAAGGAAATCGACGACGGCACAGATGCATTGGTAAACTATGTTAACCGTTCCGGCTGCTTTCCGATTTTCCCAAACACCGAAGTGACCTTTTTTCCAGTAGGAGAAGATAAATTCGCTGCAATGCTTAAAGAACTCGCGAAGGCAAAGCACTTTATCTTTATGGAATACTTTATTGTGGAAGAAGGCAATATGTGGGGACAGATTCTTGAAATCCTTGCCCAGAAAGCAGCAGAAGGCGTAGAAGTACGTGTTATGTACGACGGAATGTGTGAATTTTCACTGCTATCTCACGACTACCCCAAGCGCCTGCAAAAATTAGGCATTCAGTGTAAAATGTTTTCACCTGTTACACCGTTTATTTCAACGCACTACAACTACCGCGATCACCGCAAAATCTTAGTGATTGATGGTCACACAGCGTTTAACGGCGGTGTCAATCTTGCTGACGAGTACATTAACGAGGTACAGCGGTTCGGTCATTGGAAGGATACGGCAGTAATGCTGAAAGGCGAAGCAGTCCAAAGCTTTACACTGATGTTTCTGCAGATGTGGAATATTGATGTCAAAGACTGTGAATATCTAAAATATATTGTACCATCCGCTAACATAAGCAGACAAGCAAACGGCTTTGTAATGCCCTATGGCGACTGCCCTCTCGACAATGAAAAAGTGGGAAAAATGGTCTATATGGATATTTTAAACCGTGCACGGGATTATGTACATATTATTACGCCGTATCTTATCCTTGACGGTGAAATGGAAACTGCACTGAAATTTGCTGCCCAGCGCGGCGTAGAAGTTGCGCTGATTCTCCCAGGCATTCCTGATAAAAAGACTGCTTTCGCGCTTGCCAAAACACACTATGCCTCCCTTTTGGAAGCAGGCGTCCATATTTACGAATATTCGCCTGGCTTTGTTCACGCGAAAGTATTTGTCAGCGATAACAAAAAAGCGGTTATCGGCACTATTAATCTTGACTACCGCAGTCTGTACCACCATTTTGAATGTGCTACTTATCTATACCAAACTGACTGCATTTATGATATCGAAGCTGATTATCAAAAGACTCTATCACAGTGCAGAACGGTAACAATGGACACAGTTAAACAGGAAAAATGGACATATAAAGTAGCTGGTGCACTTTTAAAGATTGTTGCGCCGCTCATGTAACACATTGTATTACAATGTGAAATATTTTTTATCGCATTACGTAGCACAGAAAAACTGACGCCATTTACTTTTATGCAAATATCGAACAATATCTGTGTAACCATATTTTGCCGCCCATCTGACAATTCTATGATCACACACTGCAATATCCGCGCCGTGTCTGTGCAGATACTTTACCATTGCCAAGTATCCGCCAGCCACCGCACGGCATATTGCCTCATTTCCGTGCGCTGTGATATCTGCGCCATTTTCATATAGATACTTTACGACTTCAAGATAGCCGCCAGCCGCTGCCCAACGCACAGCAAAATTATCAAATGCCGTAATATCCGCACCGTTTTTATGCAAATATTTCACCACATCCAAATGACCATTCTTTGCTGCCCAGCGCACAGGAAATTGACTGCGTGCTGTAATATCTGCACCATTTTGATGCAGATACTTTACTGCTTCCAAATACCCCTTCTGTGCTGCGTGGCAGATTGCCATAGGCTTCTGTGCAGATATCTGCGCGCCATTTTTTATTAGAAATTCCCATGCAGCAGACTGCGACAATGGCAAAACCTGCTCAATCTTTAGACGGTATGCGTGAAAACCATGTGTATCGACATAGACATCTTCACTGTCCGGTACTGTTATTACTGCTAACTTCTCGCCATAGTCCAAATAGCAGCCAATATCCTCCACCGCAGAAAAATGAAGCCCTTTCTTACCACTGGAATCGTTTCCTTCTTCATTAATTCCTATTTGATACCGAAAGCCTTTCATTACCATATTCTGCGAAAGTATTTTGCAAAGCGTTATACCGCGCAAATCTTTTCCTTTGAGAACAGTTCCCTGCTGCCATTTTGCACTTGCCATATCTATATTCTCCTACCACTTATTCCAGCAAAAAACCTGCTGGGAACTTATATTATATTTATTAATATATTATTAGTTTCCGGCAGGCACTTATAAAATATTCTGTTTTTTATATTTTATTTATAGAAACAAAAGAACAGCAGTTTTTAAAACAGTTTCTCTGTTGCATTTTCCTATTCAATCACCAATTAAATTATGATGTCCTCCCCCAGAGTGATGTCCCTGATGTGTACTTCCAGTATGTCCTTGGCATCCCTCAATCCGGTTATGAATTTCATCAATGGTCATGGTATGGCAGTCGTCAATAGTAATATTTTCGTCATATTGGGAAAGTTCCAAGTAAGCGCAGTATTTTCCAATTGACATATGATGCGAATGCGCCTCCTTCATACACACCGTGTCACTGATATATGTCATCGTTGGATACGCATCCAAAAATGTGTTCGTATTAATCTTTTCTAATATCGCTTCTGAACGGTCAGAAACCACCGTAAAAAACAGCATGGAATTTTCTGTAATAAAGCGGTTGGTGCTCTCATAGTCCAGCAGCCTGTCAATCGCCTGGATATAAGAACAATGTTTCAGCGGCAGTTCATTTAGTATCATCTGCCCTTCTTTATTATATGCCGAAACCGATACCACCCTTCCGAAACGGTTAATACTTAATTCTATGGAGGGATTTACGTCAATACTAATATAGGAAACTGGTTTCTGGTAAACCGCATAACCGCCTGTACCCAATATCAATAACAGACAAACGAATGCTGCCGCAAGCTTCGGAATGGAACGTGTTTTGAAACGGCTTTGTTTTCTTTGCTGATTTTCAAGATATTGCAATGTATTTTGCTTCAGCTCTTTTGATGCCTGTACCCCTTTCATGCTTTCCTGAATCAAATTCATTTCCACTCACCTCCCAAATTTTTGCGCAACAGTTCCTTTGCTCTGGCAAGCCATGTATAAATTGTATTCTCCTTTCGCCCCAGTATTTTCGCAATCTCCACCGCAGAATAACCTTCATAGTAAAACAGATATATTACATTTCTGTATTTTTCTGGAAGATTTAAAACCACCTCCAAAATCCCTGACGAGGTATTATCCAGCGCTGCCTGCTCCTCAGCAATAATATCAAGCGGTACCCATTTCCTATGTGACAGAACCCGCAGCAAATCCGTACAGGCATTGATTGTCACTCTTACAAACCACGCTTTTTCATGTTCAACGCTTTCAAACGAACCCTCGTAAAGCATATATTTCATATAGACCTCTTGAAATACATCCTCTGTGTCATGCTGGTTCTTTAAATGTACGAAACAGATTCTCCGCACCATATCTGCGTACGTTTCGATTACTCGGTTTAACTCCTCTGCGCTTTTCAAAGGTTTCCCTCCTTGTCCTTATATGCCAAAAAACCCCGCCCATTAGAGCGAGGTTCTCGAACAAAAGTACGTATTAATGATGATGTCCGTATCCTGTCGAATAGCTGTAAGAATGATGTGCTGATCCGTCGCAATCTCCGCCATTTACACATACGCCGTCAACATCACAGCTCCCATCTGCATAACAGTACGATCCGGAGCAGATGCCCCCGTAAATGCATACGCCGTTTACATCACACTCACCGCCGCCATCACAGTATCCGTTCGCATAGCACGTTGCATATTCGATAACGGGCTGCGTTGTTCTGGTGGTTCTAGCCCTTCCATGATGATGCCCGTGCGCATATGCAACGCTTGGCGCAGCGCAAACTGCAACAGCAGCCAGTGTCAATACGGCAATGCCTTTCGTTAATAATTTCATTTTTACCCTCCTATTCATTCGCTATTAAATTTTTATTTCGCTGCTTTCTATAATTAATACGTTTGAAAAGAGGGATTCCTTTCACTTATTTTATGATTTTTATAAAAATTTGCAAGTTTATCCATCTTTTATTTCGTTTTCATAAGTTTCTTTCACATGTAGCAGCATTGTGTATTTTGCTGTATCTTGTAATGTTATCAGCCCTTTACACCGCCAAGCGTCACACCTGCAATAATATACTTTGAAAGAAGCAAGTACACAGCAATAATCGGCACAATTGCCACTACAATCATCATATAAATTTTACCCATATCGCGATTCATATAATCAGCACCTCGAAGGAGTGCGATTAGAATTGGCACTGTCATTTTGTCCTTCGACTGAATAACAAGCGCAGGAACGAAGTAATTATTCCATGAACCTACGAATGAAAAGATTGCCTGTACTGCAATCGCAGGCTTCATTATCGGAAGCACAATCTGGTTAAATGTTCTGAACTCTCTTGAACCATCAATTCTCGCGGCCTCTACCAGTGAGAGCGGGAGTGATGACTGCAAGTAGCTGAACATAAAGTAAAATACAGCCGGTGAAGCAATCGATGGGATAATCAACGGAAGCAGAGAATCATCCATGCCCATCTTTGTAATTAACCGCAGAAAACCCATTGCCGTGACCTGTGTCGGCATGACAAGGATTGCCATAATAAAGGTAAATGCTGCTTTCTTTAACTTAAAATCATATGCATAAAGACCATATGCAGTCAAAGCGGAAAAGTAGGTACAGATTGCTGCCGAACTGAACGAAACAATCAGACTGTTTAAAATGCCGCGCATCATCGGAAAGCTTCCGTCATTTGCCACACTATTAAAGTTTTTCAGGAAACTGCTTCCGGGCAGAGCAGAAAACCCTCTCTGCAATTCCGCATGGGAACGCGTCGCATTGACTATCAATATATAGAAGAAAAATAAACACATAAATGACAACAAAATAAGTAATATATGTGCAAAAATAGTCCGAAACTTGTTATAACCGTTTGATTCCATAACTTATCCCCTTCTCCTTTCTGCTTTCTTTTGCTTTCTTGCAGCCGCCTTTGAACCATCATCATCATTATCATTTGTTATGCGATATACAATAAAACATAGAATGCCGCTGACAATAAACAGATATACCGACAGTGCCCCTGCCATACCATAGTTCTTGCTCTTTAAATGGTTATTGAGGAACATAATCAGTGTTGTCGATGTACGATCCGGGCTTCCTTGACCATTGGTTAAAATCTGCGGTACATCGAACATCTGCAAACCACCGATAATCGCTGTAATCAATGTATAAGCAAGAATCGGGCGAATCATTGGAAGCGTTATCCTGAAAAAGCGCTGTATACTGTTGCAGCCATCAATTTCGGATGCCTCAAAAATATCAGGGCTGATACCCATAATGGCAGCCATCAACATAATGGTCGAATTACCAAACCACATCAGGAAGTTCATCACGCCAACCAGAGACCTTGTTCCAAATGCAGTACGCATAAAATCAATTGGCTCCTTTGTCAGTCCCATTGACATAAGAATGGAGTTAACTGGGCCATTATTTGAAAATAAGGTAAAGAACAACATTGCAAACGCAGATGCCATGATTAAGTTCGGCAGATAGATAACGACCTTAAAGAACTGTTGTCCACGTATTTTTAACCGCACATCCACAAACCATGACGCCAGTAACAATGCGATTACAATCTGCGGAATAAAACCGATAATCCACAAAATCATTGTGTTTCCCGCATATTTCAGCATATCAGATTTCAGCAGGCTTATGTAATTTTCAAGCCCAATAAAATTTGGTCCAATCTGTTTCAGGCCTGAACGGTAATATTCATAAAAACTGTAGCGGATTGTATCCACCAACGGAATCAGCGAAAAAATAAAGAAACTTACAAAAAATGGAAGAATGAAAATATATCCCCACTTTGAATATTCTACTGTTTTTCGTTTCATAAGCTATCATCCCCCTCTTTGTAATAAGGGCTGTCGCAGTAAGCTTTGATTATACAAGATATCGTATAAATTGCAACACGGTGTTAGACTATTTTGTATACGTTTTCCTTATTGCGACAACCTCCCTGTGGTTTTTATGATGTTACTTTATTATTATATTATTATTGTGGCCATTCAACCGCTGTAATTTCAGGATAACGCTCCATAATAGCTGTTTCAAAGTTTGATTTTGCCTTATCAAAGTCAATCTGACCCTGTAAATAGTCACCAAATGCATTCTGGATAAGCTCTACGCAACCCTGATCATATGCTGACAAAGGAGCCATTTTAATTGATGCAAGGCTGTCTGAGAAATATCCATAAGGATTCTGTCCGCCAAGGAAGTCTGATGCAAAAGAAGCATCGGATGCTGCTGAACTCATAACAGACTGTGCATTTGTAAATTCTGAATAGTCTTTTGTAATTTTTGTAAGATTATCCGAATTTGCCGTGAGCGCCATAATAATATCCTTTACGTGCTGTGGGTTGTCTGTTCCTGTTGCCGCAAGCACGAAAGTGCCACCCCAGTTAAATGCCAATGGTGCATTTGTAACAGCCCATGCTCCAGCATCGCCATCCCAGTTCGGTACCATCTGTGTGTCAATACCCCATGCTGGGAACAAGAATGCAAATACCTTTGCGCTTGAACTCATTGCCGTAAACCAGTCCGAGTTCCACTGTCCTTTTACTGTCGGGTCAAAATAGCCTGCATCCAGCCACTCTTTGGAATCTGTTACCCAGTCCATAACCTTCTGGTCAACCTTTACGGTATTCGGATTCTCTGTTGTACCCCATGCTTGTGCCATGTTATTGCTGTATGTACGGAATGTATCTGCATAGCTTGAGAATGTATAATATCCCTTTGCCTTCAGTTCTTCAGCAGTTGTCTTCATCGTTGCCCAGTCAGAAGTCTTCTTGCCGATTTCTACAGGGTCATCCGTGCCGAAAACATCTTTTGCAATATCACGACGGTATACCAATACACCCGGGCAAGCCTGCCATGTGGAAGCCCTCATGTCGCCGTTCTGGTCACTTGCAACGGTCTTTGTAAATTCATACTGGTCTGCCAGATCCGTACTAGGATTAATTCCCAATGATTCAAGCGTCATTGACGCATCAATATCTGCATCCGTATATTTTACAACATAATCAAGCTCGGCTGCAAAAATATCAACCTTATCATCATCTGCCGCAGTTAATTGATTCCCGAGCGCCTCATCGAGTTTATCCTGATATACACCGTCTTGGTTTGGATTAATAATCCAGCGAATTTGTGTTCCATCCTTTAATGTAGATGTTGTCTTGTCATCCGATGTACTCTCAATCTCCGAATAAACTGCTGTAATACGATTACGCAACTCGTCGTTAAAGCTGTAGATATTGATTACCAAACCTTCGTCTGCGCTTGGTGTCTGCTCAGCGCTGTTGTCGCTCTGATCGCCTGCTGCATTGGCATCTGCATTTGCATCTGCGTTGCTTTCATTTCCAGAACCTGCTCCATCATTGCTTGGTGTATTGGTCGGCGCAGAACCTTTATCTCCGCATCCTGCCAAACTACCTACAATTACAGTAGACGCAAGCAATACACTTAATAATTTCTTCTTCATAAATATGTACCTCCTACATAATAAATTGTTTCATCAAGGTTTTTATACTCTGCTGTACCTTTGATGTAGATTTATTATATAATGTTTCCTTTTGTCGATATATTAGATTGATTGCTAAAATATCAAATTCATGCTACAATATTTATGCATGTTTAAAATAATTTAAAAAAATCAATTCTAAAAACCGTTAAATTGCACATAATTTTACCAATTATTTGTACATGTAGAAAGGAATGGGTAATACTATGAATTTAGTACAGGAATGGTATACACAAGAAACAATATTCAGCGAAGAAGAAACCTACCATCGTCCGATCAGTGAAGAAAACCTTTTCTTTCATGCCGTCAGTTCCGGAGATATTGAATTTGTGCGGCAAAATTGCAGACAGCAGAAATTTGCAGAAACAGAAGGTGTTGGTATCCTTTCTCGCGACGCCGTAACCAATCTAAAGTATCATTTTGTTGTTACGACTGCATTTGTCACACGATTGTGTATTGATGCTGGTATGGAGCTTGAACAGGCTTTTCGCCTAAGCGACTTTTATATTCTAAAGCTGGATAACCTTCATACGGTACAGGCAGTGATTGACCTTCATGATCGTATGGTGCTGGATTTTACAGGAAAAATGCGCATTTTAGTGCGAAATTCCGGAATGTCCAAACCAGTCAATCTCTGTATTGACTATATCTATGCACATATTAAAGAACGGATTACGATTGAGGATCTTGCCGCATTTACAGGGCTTTCAACAAGTTATCTGTCACGCCTGTTTAAAAAAGAAATCGGCAGCTCCATCAGTGACTATATCCGCGAGAAAAAAATTGAAAAGGCTGAAAATCTATTAAAATATTGCGATTACAGCCTAATAGAAATTACAAATTATCTTTCTTTTTCCTCGCAGAGCCACTTTATCCAGTTATTTAAAGAGTTTACGGGCATTACACCCAAGAAATACCGTGACTTATACTCCCATTCCACATGGAGCGTCACAGAACCAAAAAAACTAGGTGCTCGCCCGAAAGGCAGCACCCAGTTTCCAAATTCTATTACAGCTATTTAGGCGGCATATTATGACATTAGCAGTTCGATTTCTGTCTGCTCGGTCAGCAGCTTATCAGGTATATAATTGCCTTCCACCGCTGCACCGTTTACTGTCATTTGCTTGCACCCTGACTGTACATGATTGGGATTTTTAACAGTGATATGCAAATGTTTTCCTCTGAAATCTTTTTCGATTTCAAAACCTTCCCAATCTGCGGGAATAGACGGAGCAATCCTTAATCCATAAAAATCCGGACGCATTCCCAATATGCCCTCCACACAGCCTACCATAACAGTGGACGCTGTTCCGGTAAGCCAGTGTACATGGGAACGTCCAAAATGCGGACTGTCCTTCCCTTCCGTAAACTGCCCATAGCAATACGGCTCTAATTTACGGATTTCTGCACGGTCGTTTTGTGCTGCGGGTGCATTTTCCATAAAGTAAGAAAATGCACGTTCTCCATGCCCGCACAACGCTTCCGCAAGAATAATCCAACCTTGCGACTGCGAAAAAATACCTGCATTTTCTTTTGTACCAGCATTATAAATTATGGCAAGCGCACCATCAAACGCATGTTTATGATATGGCGGACTCATAAGAATCGCACCGTACGCGGTATTCAAATGCTTATGAACAGATTCTAATGCCGCTTCTGCCTGTTCTCCTGTGGCAAGCCCGCTGATCACTGCCCAGCTCTGCGGATTCAGCCACATATTTGCCTCTGGATCTGTGCGTTTGCCTATTACCTCGCCGCTTTCGGTAAAGCCGCGGATAAAGCGATCTTCATTCCAGCACAGCTTCTGGATAATCTCACCCAGTTTCTCCTGCTGATTTGTCAAATATTTTATATATTCTTCATCTTTCTTATACTCTGCAAACCTCTGCAAAATAGACATTGCAAGATAGAACTGCAGTGCAACGAATGAAGATTCGCCCTGCTCCCCAAGTCTTAAACAGTCATTCCAATCTGCATAGAGTCCCGCCGGCATTCCATGTGGGCCTAAATGATTCATAGAAAAATTGACTGCGCGTTTTAAGTGTTCGTACACCGTTCCTTCATCTTTATTCGCAAACGGAATCACTTCGTCAATAAATGATAGATTTCCTGACTCGGACACGTACTTGTACACTGTCGGGAACAGCCACAATGCATCGTCTGCTCTGTATGCTGGATGTCCTGTTTCCTTTACATAAGAGGCATCGTCCGGCGTATCCTCATGTCCTGCGTTATGCGTAAACTTTACAAGCGGAAGCCCCCCGCCGTTATCTACCTGTGCAGACAGCATAAAGCGGATTTTTTCCACTGCCATTTCCGGCGCCAGATGAATAATTCCTTGTATATCCTGTACTGTATCACGATATCCATATCCATTTCGCAATCCGCAATAAATAAACGAAGCCGCGCGCGACCAGATAAATGTCATAAAGCAGTTATAGGCATTCCATGTATTAATCATAGTATTAAATTCTGCACTTGGCGTTTTAATCTGAAAATGAGAAAGTTTCCCGTGCCAATACGAAACCAATTCCTTCCATTCACGCTCACAGGCAGCTTTGCAGTCTTGGTACTGCGCCAAAATCGCTTCTGACTCCGCATTGCTTTTCATTCCCAGAATAAATGCCAAATGCTTTGTTTCCCCCGGCTCGAGCGTAATCTGTGCAGACAGCGCACCGCAGCCGTTTTCATTGTAATTGAAAGATTGATCCAGCGTACCGCTTACTACGCCTTCCGGATTGTGATAGCCATGATATCTGCCTAAAAATTTCTCTCTGTCGCCGCAGTAAGAGCTTACCGCTGCGCCAGCCAATCCAAAGAAGCGCTCCACTACAGTTTTATTATCTACGTTTTCGCCCTCCTCCAAGCAGTCCAAATTGCCGTGAATAAGCTGACATATCCGATTACTGCGAAATACGGTTCTTGTAATAAACTGCGAATATTGCAGGTTTACCTGATCCTGCTCGTAATTGCTATTGTTGGTAAACTCAGCATATCCTGTAATGGTCAGATTCCTTGTTTCTTTAGACTCATTTGTCAGGCTTATATTCCAGACCTCATGCTCCTTATTTAAAGGAACATAATAGAGCACCTCGGAATGGATATCACTGTAATCTGCCAGCATTTTCGTATATGCAGTACCGTGGCGGCACTCACTCTTATACGTTGCCAAATCTTTGCCAACCGGCTGCCATGAAGCAGACCAGTAATCCTTGCTGTTATTGTCGTGTATGTAGATATAGCGCCCCGGCTGATCAAAATTATTAAAAATATACCGCAGTATTCTGCCGTTTGCACCAGACTTGGCAAAGCTGTAACCGCCTGCATTATTGGAAATCACTGCACCGTACTCCGGTGAGCCCAGATAATTTGCCCAAGGGGCTGGCGTATCCGGTCTGTCAATCACGTATTCCCGTTTTTCATCATCAAAATAGCCATATTTCATATTTACACCCTCTGCGTGCCCTGCACGTATACCAATCAAATCGTTACTTACTTTTAACTGGTACTGTCGGGAAATAATCTGCTTTCCCGACAGTCCATTTTCATTGTCGATGGAGCTGTCGCATTAAGCCAATAGATACAAGATAGTCTAACAACGTGCTAGGATTTATACTATATCTTGTATAATCAAAGCTTATTGCGACAGCCCCCTTTTCTTATTCAATTTCGCTTTCTAGTTCTTTATCAGTGCTTAACTCGGTTTCTTCGCCTTCCGAAGCTTCTGATTCTGGTTCTTTTGTCTGATTCTGCTCTTGTTGCGCATTGGTTTCCTCTTGTTCTTGGGTTTCTTCTTGTTTATCAGTTTCCTCTACCGTCTGCGATTGTTCAGGCTCTTGTTTCGTTTCTTCTGATATTTGTGAATCTGCAGAAGTTTCTTGACTTTGGTTGTCTTGTGGGGTGGAGTCGTCAACTTCCGATTCTTCAGTCGTTCTATCTCCACTCTCAGATTCTTTTGTCTTGGATTCTTCTTCGTTAACGGTTTCTTCTGGTTCTTTATCCGACGCTGAGTCGCTTTGCACCTTTGTAACACAGATATCATCAATTTCTATGGTTGATATTGGCGTATCTACAAGATTCTTGTCATTATCCTTTATCTGCCCCAATGAGATAAGGAACTGTATCTGGTTATTGGTGTCTTTGTCTACATTCAGCGTATAATTTACTTCCTTTAATTCATTTGCAGCCAATGTCAAGTCCTCACCGCCGTACCAAGCATAATCTGGCGTTAAGAATGCATATTTTACCATTCTTGCTTCTGTTGATTTTATCTTCATTGTAACTTGATATTTTGCATCCTTTTCCAAAGTCAATAATGTCTTATACTTTAATTGAATATGCCAGTCCTCATTACCTACGCTCGTAATTTGATATACGGCTTTCCCATTATCAAAGCTTACCTCTGCCGCACCTGGTTCTGTTACCGCATTTTCCCAGCCTTCTTCTCCTTGGGCAAAATCGCCGTTTTGAATCATATTGTCCGTGCTTGGTTCTGGATCGGGATCTGGTTCTTCCGGTTTTGGATCGGGTTCTTCTGGATCGGGATCTGGTTCTTCCGGTTTTGGATCGGGTTCTTCTGGATTGGGATCTTCTCCTTCTTCAGGTGGATCTGTTTCCGTTTCTTCATCTGGCGCGGTTTCTTTTGCTACCTTTGTTATACTGATATCGCTAATTTCAATCGTTGATATTGGGGTTTCTATTGGTTTTTTATCTTCATCCAATATCTGACCCATTGAAATTACAAAATCAATTGTGCTTACGGACGCTTTATCCTCTCCTACATTCACTATACGGCTAATGGATTTCTGCCTGTTAGCATTTAATACAATATCATCACCACCATACCAATCATAGTCTGCATTCGGATTTAACAGTGCAAATTTTACAGTTCTTGCTGCTGTTGATTTTATCTTTAAGTTTACTTTATAAGTTGCTCCTTTTTCCAGCGTTAAATCGGATTGCTTTAGCTGTATATTCCAGTCCTCTGTACCCACATTGGTAATTTGATATACGGCTTTCCCATTATCAAAGCTTACCTCTGCCTCGCCCGGTGCTGTTACTGCATTTGTCCAGCTTTCTTCTTTTTTAGCGAAATCGCCGTTCTTTATAAGCTCTGTACCAATTTCAACAGAATCCGGTTCTTCCGGTTTCGGATCGGGTTCTTCTGGATTACCACCCTCTCCCGACAATTTTACTAGGCTGATATCATCAATTTCAATAGTTGATGCTGGTGTATCCACATCTGCTATCTGTCCCATTGAGATAAGGAACTGTATCTCTTTGTTGGTATCTTTGCTTACAAATTCATAGTTTACTTCCTTTAATTCGTTTTCAGGCAGTATCAGGTCTTCTCCATCATACCAATCATAGTTGTTTTCTGGATGTAAAAATGCATATTTTACGGTTCTTGCCTTTGTCGATTTTATCTTCATAGTCATTCGATATTTTGCATCCTTTTCCAAGGTTAATCGTGTCTTATACTTTAACTGTATATGCCAGTCTTCTGTACCTACATTGCTTATCTGATAAACTGCCTTGCCATCTGCAAAGCTTACCTCTGCTGCACCCGGTTCTGTCACTGCATTCTCCCATCCTTCTTCTCCTGCGGCAAAATCTCCGTTTTGGATGAAGTTCTTATTACTTGGTTCTGGCTGCGGATCATCTTCCGGCTGTGGATCGGTTTCTTCCAACGTAATATTGTCAATTACAATTGTATGCTTCTTAGCTACCTGTTCGTTATCTACAGCACCCATTGAAATACTTAAGATTGTATTGGGATCTGTATCATACTTCATCTTAAATACTGTTTCAAATTTTTGGTATCCTGCTTTCAGCGCTGCTCTTGGCTCGCCGGAATATGGTGTCCAGATCTCATCATTAGTCCCATCTCTTTGTAATGCATACATAATCTTTCTGTCTGTTGTCGATTTCGCATCAAATGCAAGTTTGTACCATTTATCCTTTTCCAGCTTGATATTATTCTGTTTTAACTGAATATACCATGCTTCCTTGCCTGTATCTGCAATATCAATAGAGAATGCTTTGTCTTCGCTTAATTCATCTATAATATAGTTTGATACCTTTGCTGCATCATTGACATACACTTCATATCCTGTCATACCGCTGGAGAAATCTCCATTTACAAGCAAACCATCCTCCTGCACGCGGACATTATCAATAAATGTTATGCCTGCCGTTCCTAATAGGAAGCAAATCTCACTTCCTTGCAAATCTGCTGCTGTTTCAAACTCGTATTTATATTCCTTTGTTTCTGTCGTTAATGCACTGCTAAATTCCTGACCGGCAATTTTTGTCTTTATGGTCTTTTCCTTGTCTGCGCGTGCATCAAAGCTTAAAACGTACTTCTTTCCGCCTAATATTGCAATCGGATTCTGATATACTGTTACTTGCTCTAGGCTGCTTGCGGTATCTGGAACTACCACTTTTAATTCCCGCTTAAAATCTTCGGTTACAGACACCGACGCACCCTTGCATTGTGCATCAATATTCCAATCCCAGTAAGCAAGCCGCAGTCTTTTTGGCTCGTTGCCTTCATTAAACTGTCCATTGTATACATAATTCCCATCCGGCAAAATACCTTTTTCTTCCTGCTCTGCTTCTTCCAGCCGTTTTAGTTTTACATTGCTAATGTGAACTGCCGCTGTTGAGCCTTGGTTTCCAAGATTAAATTCGACTCTGCCGTTTGCATCGCTGTCGGCAGTCATATTAAACTCATGTCTAAAGGACTGCTTTTCTTTTGTTAAATCTACGATTGTATCGTCTAAGTACCGGATATATCCTCTATCGGGAGCGGATATTCCTGTAATCATTGTACGTGCATCATCTGCATAAGCATCATAGGTCAGCTCATATTTGTAATTATTCTGCATCGGCAAATTCGCCTGTACAATCTGTACGCTGTAATTCAGAGAACCTGCATTGGTTGTTGTAACGTGCAATGCCTTATCGGAAATTGCAGCGGTTGCCTCTCCCTCTCCTGCCAAGAGAAGCTGCCAATTGGATTCTGCACTTGATAAATCTTCCTCTTTGGAGAAATCTCCATTAATTATATAGTTTCCGTCGCTGTCCGGATCTCTTAGTTTTACTTCGGTTTCCGGCTTATCCACATCTGTATTATAACTTTCCTTCTGATAAACTTTCACATAGTCAATTACAAACTGTGCATTTTCACCAAATTCCGCATCTTCCTCCGGATAGCCAACCCAGCTTCCGCCGACTGCCAGATTTAGAATCACATAAAACGGCTGATCATACGGTGCCGGATAAGCAACTTCTCCAAACCCTGTCCGCTTTGTAAACCAATCATTTACAGTATAGAACAATGTATCATCAACATAAAACCGAAATTCATCGGGATCCCACTCGCAGGCAAAGACATGGAACTCCTTGCCAAAATCAGCTTCTCCACTCGGCAAGTCATAAGTGCCTTGCTTCTGCGTATGCGGTTCACCAAAGTGAAGTGTACTGTAGGATGTAGAAAGTGCACTGCCGTGAACTTCCATAATATCAATTTCACCACACTTCGGCCATTGCCCATAGTAGCTCTCGTCTGTGGGCATCATCCAAAATGCAGGCAGAAAACCTTTGCCGCTTGGTACTTTTGCTTTGACCTCAAACCTTCCGTATTGGAAATCGTGTTTTCCCTGTGTGTTAATTCTTCCTGACGTATAGTGCGCTTTATCACCAGTTCCTTCCTTAATTGCCTGAATATAAAGCTTGCCGTCTTTTACATAGATGTTTTCCTTTGCATCTACATATTCCTGCAGTTCTGCATTTACCCAGCCCGGTTCATGATATTCATAATTCCAGTCAGCAGTATTCAGTTCTTCCCCATTGAAATCATCTTCCCATACAAGCTGATAAGAGGAGGAGATCTCACCGCTGTTCTTTGCCGGAATCATTCTTGTGTTTTCCTCTCCGCAGCGGCTGCATACTTGTTTTTCCAAGCCTGCTGCGTTTTCTGTAGCTTTCGTTGCCACAGTCCACCTCTCAAACTGATGCCCTAATATCGGCGTTACATCTTGCTTCTTTGCGCCGCACGCAGAGCAAACAAATGTTGCGATTCCAGTTTCTGTACAGGAAGCAGCTCTGTCATCCTTTGCTTGATCTTCTTCTGATACCGGATTCCATTTATGCTCCTTACAGTCTGAAACCCATACATGGCAAATCTCTGTAATGCCATTCGCTGTCACTTTAATATCTGCTTCACCCAGTTTTTTCGCTGTGATAACACCTTTTTTCACAGAAACGGCTTTTGCATTTGTTGATACGTATTTCACGGATTGATTTGCGCCGACAACATCGACAGATAATGTTGCTGTTTCTGTCGGGCGTAGCACGTAATATTTCTTCTCCAGATCTACTTTTGCTTCCTTTACCTGAATCCAGCACTTGGCTGTTACACCGTTTGCTGTTGCGGTAATCAACACACGTCCGTCTTTTTCTTTTTTCACGCTTTCTGTTGTCACGGTTACTTTGCCCTTTGCGGAAACTTCTGCAACCTGTTTATTGCTGCTGTGCCATTCTACTTTTTTGCTTGCACCATCCACTTTGGCTTTCAATGTAATCGTATTGCCTTTTCCTTTTGTATAAAGTGTGTAGGAACTTTGATTTAACGTAATTGTAGGAGCAAACTCTTGAACAATTACCTTTACCGATTTCTTTACACCGTTTGCCTCTGCCGTAACCGTTGTCGTTCCAGCCTTTTTCGCAGTAAGCTTACCCTTGCTGACAGAAACGACTTTTTTATCTGCACTCGTCCATTTTACTGCTGGTTTCCGCCCTGTTACATGATAATCTAATGTATAGGTTTTTGCGTTCCCTTTTGTTTTTAAATGAACAATATTCTCTGCGATTGTTACGTCTGTTTCTTTAACTTCAACCAGACAAGTATCTGTTTTTCCCTCGTATGTCGCAGTAACGATGGCTGTACCTGCTTTTTTCGCAGTAACCAAACCATTGCTATCCACTTCGGCTATTGTATTTTCGCCGCTGATACTCCATACAACCGACGCATTCTTAGGTGCATTCGTTTTTAACTGCTTGCTTTCGGATGTTTCCCCTGCATATAACAGAATCTTTTCTTCATTAATCGAGATTCCCTGCTGTACCTTGACTTTACACTCTGCTGTTACACCATTGGCTGTAGCAGTAATCACGGCTTCCCCTTCGCTCTTTCCTGTCACCTTGCCGCCTTTTACAGTTGCAACCTGTGTATTAGAGCTTTGCCATGTAACTTTTTTCGTCGCACCGATAATTGTAGGCTGAAGCTTAATAGCGCTTCCTGCGCCTTTGGTGCTTAACTGCATTTCTGTTACATTTAGAGATAGCTCGTTGTCTAATATCGTAACCTTGCAGGAAGCGGTCTTACCATTTGCTGCAGCGGTTATTGTCGCTGTTCTTGTACTTCTTGCCGCTGTCTTTTGGATAGAGGGGGTATTATCTATTGCACAAGTAACATTTCCCTGCGCGTCGACTTTAATAATATTTTCATTGCTGCTGCTCCATGTAACTTCTTTGTCTGCACCTTTTACGGTTGCTTTCAGCTTGAGCGTTGTGCTGTCCGATAAGTCTTTTCCGCAATAAATCGCCGCGTTGGTCTTGTTCAGCCGGATGCTTGGCTCTACTACTGTAACCAAACAAGTTTCACGCGGGAATCCAACGCCGGATGAAATAATGGCTTTTCCTTTTCTAAGCCCTGTTACTATCCCGTCTTCGCCTTCTTGGTCTACTCTTGCAACATTTTCGTTCCAAGATGTCCACCGCGTTTTTGGTTTTTTGTCGCTTTGTTCCGATCCTTTTATTTGAAGGACTAATGGATTGTTTTCGTCGCCAACATTAATCGTTTTTGTCTTGATATTGATGGAAAACTGATTCTCTGCAAATACGCCAATCCCGCCGACAAAAACCATTAGAAATAAGATTAAAATAAAACTATAAATCCTTTTTTTCACTATCAATTCCTCTTCTTTCTTCTAAATGCTTTCTATCTTTATTATCTGCTTTCCGTCCTCTTTTTTTTGACAATTCCTTTCCTTGTCAAGTCCTATTTACCAGTACTACTGCGATTGCACAGGAGCAGCTTTTATTGTTTTACTGTTCCTAATGTGACTGCAATCGTGCAGGAACTACTTTTATCGTGTCACTATTCTTAGCTCTACTGTGATCGTGCAAGAACTGCTTTTATTGTGTCACTGCTCCCAGTTCTACTGCGATCGTATGAACGGACTCTGTCATCGTTTCTATTTTCGCGCGGCTTATACGCACGCAGTTTTTATCATTTGTTTCCAGCGTTTGCCCGTCACAAACTGCACCTTTTACTTGATATGCACCATACGTTAATGCGCTGGGGTTCTTCACTACAATATGGAACGCTTTCTGTGCAAATGTCAGCCAAATTTCTGCGTTTCCTTCCGTGTTAAACTGTTCTTTCAGCAGTTTCGGGGAGATTACCATATCACCAATTTCTCCGTGAACACCAAATACTTCGGTAATCACGGTCAGCATATACCAGCTTGCTGCACCCGTTAAATAATGATATAAGCCCCTTCCGTTTCCATTAAAATACTCGGGGATTCCCGGATAAATTCTACTGACATCAAAATTTAACGCAGAATCTGCAAGTGTTTGCAATGCTTTATATCCCTCCTGCACAAAACCTCTCTGATATAATGCATTGGCATACATTACCGTCATATGTGAGAAAACAGCACCGTTTTCTTTCTCACCATATGCAAATCCAAACATTCTTCCCAGATTAAACTTTTCTTCATGGAAATCTGTATTTAAACGATATCCGCCGATTTCCTTTTGATATAAATACTGATCGGCACTGCTGCAAATCTGTGCAACCTGCTCCTCTTTCGCAGTTTGGCTCATTATCGCAAATACCTGCCCGGTAAGCATCATGCGCACGCCGCTCTCAAAATATCCCTCCACCGGATTGCCGTCATTGTCATAGTAGCTGTTAAACCAGCCCTCCTTATCCTTGCCTGCAATCCACTCTGTTTCACGGATATGCTGTTTCATCCACTCCGCTTTCTGTTTTAGGTTTTCTGCCAGTTCTTTCACGGATACTTGTACTTTTTTCCCACGAATATTATGGGTGCAGCATTTTAGATAGCTTTGCAGAAGCTCCTGTTTTGCTTGAATATTCGAATACAGTTGATTGTCCGCTTTCAGCAATACCTGCATTTCCTCTAACAGTTCCACCTGTTCCCAGCCAAACCGCTCTGCCAAAACGAAAAGCAGTTCTGCCAACTGTCCCAAATTTCCTGCATATGCACAAGTAAATGCCACGCTTTCCCCACGGTCTGCTGCCATATCCAATGCATCATTCCAATCCGCTCCGCGCAGACGAATATGGTTATGTCCACCCACTTCATAAAATGCGCATAAATGCTGCAACAGCAAATGTTCCAAAATACTTCCCTGATATACAGTGCCCTCCTCCGATTTTTGCTGCAATCCATAGGAAGTATTCCACTGTGCGTCCAAACCGCCGCCGCGTTTTGCCTGTTCATCCTTAAAATAAGGAATATTCTCCTTTAGTATCTCAATATCGCCTGTCTGATCAATATACAATTTCGTTGTTATAAAGGGCCATACGCCATGATCCATCCATACACGCGCAATTCCGTTTCTATCCGCAACAAACTCTCCTTGATGCTCCCCGATTATCGTTGCATTAGTGCCGTCAATCCGCACGCCACCGTAATTGTCCAGAATCATTTGCCGCACGCCGCTGGGATCCATAATTAACAGCGAAAGGCAGTCCTGCCATAGATCGCGCCACCCTCTGCCGCCTCTGCCGTAATCATGATGTGGCAAAAACGAGCATCCGTAAATCCGTCTTAAAATCGGCTGAAAACTTACCCAGCGCATAAAATTATCAAAGCGCGTATCTCCTGTGCTGTAGCGCACATTTACTTTATCCTGCCAATAATTTTGCATCTGTGTTTTTGCAGTTTCCACTTGTTTTGCAGTCTGGTATGCGGAAACAATCTCTGCAATTTCTTCCTCCTGCTGCGTTACGCCCATGATAATCGTATAGGATACACTTTCCTGCGGCTTTAGCGTAACTGCCGGAAAACGAATGCCGCCTAACGCCTCCCCTCCGGCAAAACTGCTTCCGGCTGGCACACCGTTCCTATTTTCTATCACACTTCTAGGATGCGCATAGCTTCCGCCTTCTCCCAGAAACGTTTCTGCAATCGGATAAAAGTCCTTTGGTTTTTCCCCGTTTCCGGTAACGCCGCAAACAAAGTACGTCAATTCATTTTTCCGATGTCCGCGCTCATCAAATGACAATGTCGGCTTTACACAGACACCATAATCGGTTGTCTTTATCCGATGCAGCAGAGAAGTAACGTGCCTGTGATCGCGAATATTGTCAGCACTTCTGCCATAAATAGGAATTGCCGCCGTCGGCGTAATCGTTTTGTCTTGGCTGTCTTGATTGCAAAGCGTTACATACATAACCTCCACATTGTGTTCTAATGGCACAAACGATGTAATCTCTGCTTTTATTTGATATTTGCGTGACTGCCTTGCAACCGTCTGCCACATAAAACCGGCTGTTAATAGGCTCTTATCCTGACTGTCCGTAAAGCGTTTGCTTTCCTCCTCCGCCGAAGCCCCTGTTGCTGACCATGCGCCTGTTCCCTCCACATAACACCAGAAATTTCTACTAGATCGATTATTATGTAGATTTTCCACGCTTACTGGCTCCATTAGAAAGGCGTTCTGATTCAGTTTACTGTCCCCTCCTAAATTCGGCGTCACAGCACTCTTTATTCCTTTCTCTCCGGCTATTGGGAAATAGAGAGAACTGTAGTTCTCCGGCTGCTCTATGGAAAATATTCCATCTTCCCCCAAAAATTGTATTGTTTCCATACGCTCTGACCTCCTTATTGTATTATTGTTTATAGCGTAACTCGAATTTTTTATACTTTAAAAATCCGCACTTGTGACTCCAAAGCTTCTGCTGAAGTCGTTAATTCTTCTGATTCTTTTGCAACGGTTTCGCTGTTGTTCATCAAGTGATCTGCCTGTCTTACCAAAATATCCGAGGAAGCAAGGATTTGCTGTGAGCTTGCTGCCTGCTCCTCTGAAATCGCAGCAACCTCCCTTGCCACTTCTTCAACTTGGTCTACTTTCTGTATCATTTGCTGTACTAAATCGCCGGCTAACAAAATATTTTCAAATATATTGTCATATGTCCGCACTGCATTTCCAATTAATTCACTGCTGCTGTGAATATTGTCCATACTGTTATTGGCTTGGCTGATTACCTCACTAATTAATTTCTTAATATCCAGCACAAGCGCGTCAATATGCTGTACAGACTGCATACTTGTCTGCGCCAGTTTCCCAATCTCCGTTGCTACCACAGTAAAGCCTTTTCCGGCTTCCCCTGCCCGCGCCGCTTCAATAGACGCATTAAGCGACAATAAATTTGTTTCATCCGCAATATCACCGATTGTCTTTGTAATATTGGTAATTTCCTCCGATGCACTCCCCACCTCATCAATTGCCTGCTGCAACTGTTGTACGGATTCATTAATATTTTGCATAGCAGCATTTACATCCTGCATCACCTCTTTGCCTTTCTGTGAAATGCCGACCGTTTCCTTCATTTTTCCGTTCATACCGTCGCCGTCTGCCTTGGTTTCTGCTACCAGCGCCGCCAATGTGGTCGCACTGTGTGCAATGCCATTGACAGATACCGACAACTGTTCCACTGTTTCATTAAGCTCCTTCATTGACTGATTTTGTTCCTTAGAAGCCCGATACATCTGACCAGAAACTTCCTTGCTGTTATCTGCCTGCTGGTGCAATGTATGGGAAACTTGATCGATTGAGGTTATCATGCTGCGCATTACAGTAATAAACTTACCAACACACCGGCTCATTACGCCAATTTCATCATGATTGCCGTTTTTGCTGTCAATTGTAAAATCGCCCTCCGTCATTGCTTTTATAATATCCGTCAGACCTTTGACTGGACGAATTACAATATGTACAATCCGTTCCATTAACACCATTACAATCAGCACCGAAATAATGCCAAAGCATATCATAATATTTCTTAAAGTGCGCCCAGCGCCATATCGTCATTGTTCGCTGCAACACAATCCAATGTTTTACCTGTTTTTAAAAAAAGCTCTATTAATTCCTACGCTTTATTCGTATTCCAATCGGCGTAATCTTCAAAGACATAATTTATTTTTTTGCCACTTGCCTTTAATGTCTGTTTCAGTCCGTTCGTTCTACCCACTGTTCCGGAAGCTCCCTTAGGCCCTTTTAAAACAGCAATATTGATTTCTTCTTTGCTTCCCAACTGCTCTAAAATATATTCTGCCTGATATTGTCCAGCCATATATTCATCTGATGCCACATAGATATAGTGGTCTTGTTCTAACTGTGCCTCCTCTGGCGCATTGTTAATAAACACAATGGGCAGATTGTCCGCGGATACTTTTATTTCTGTAACCGTGTCTGGCGAAACCAGACCGCACATAAGTACGTTATAACCATTAGTGGCTGCCTGTTTTATCTGCGCATTCTGTGTTTCTACAGAATTTTCTGCATATCCTGCATCCAATGACAACCCGTATACGGCTGCCTGCTCTTGCAGTTGGCTCGCCCAGCCTTCATAATAACTTCCGCTTTCGATTGCCGTATAATAAATTTTTGTATTACTGTTTTCCGTCTGATTCTCATTTCCGCATCCGCTTAACCATATGAAAATAAACACAGTAAGCAGCATAGGCAAACGATATTTTCTTTTGATAGACATAGTACACACTCCTTTACAATCTCACGGCAGTTGAATCTTGCAATTATCTAATTGCTGCAATCATCTTATTACTGCAACTATCTTATTGCTGCAATTATCTTATTGCTGCAATTATCTTATTAGATTTTTTAATATTACTTTTTTTCAGTGGAAACATATATCATATTTAATTAAAAAATGTTAAATACATGATATGAATGCTAAATTGATTTGGGAAATTCTTACGCGCCGAGCACTCGCCAGCTATGCTAATATTCTTCCTTTGAGTGCCCGTATGCATAAAAGGGACTATCGGAAAACTACATTTCCAACAGCCCCTAAACACCATTATTTGAAAGTGACTTTCTATCAAACTTTCACATTATTCTAAAATTCATAGCACGACAACACCGCTACAAAATCTTCTTTCTTATCTTTTCGTGCCTTTGTAAGCCACTCCTGCCGTTCTTCTTCTGTCATATATGCCATTATTACACAAAACCATTCAATATTATCTTCTTGATAAAATCTTTTCGCATACTCTTTCATTGTATTAACTTCCATATAATTCAGCATAATAGAAAAGAAATCAATTCTTTCGACCTGTTCGCTCTTTTTCACATATTCTTCGAGCATGTCTTTATCCATATAGGTTATGGCACACGCAAAAAAATCCTCCTGTTCCGCTTGATATATCTTTTCAAAATATTGTTCCTGCTGCACTTTGTCCAAATAAGTAAACAGCGCAAAAAAACTGCATAATTCCTTATTTATATAATACTGCTCCGCCATTTTTACTATATTCTTTTCCTCTACATACTCGATTTTCTCAATTTTGGGTACTTTTAACTGCGGTATCGTATTACTGTTTTTCACAAAATAAATTAATCCTGCCACCGCATTTACTGCGTCGCTGTTATTGCGCAATGCGCCGATACTATCTGCAAAGTATGCCGTTATTATCGTGCCGTCTTCCAGCGTCAGTGCTTGGGGAACAGGCGCATTTTTATTTGTATTCCTATCACTTTCCTTGCTGTAATTCCAGCTCATTTGTATTACATAGGAATTCCAATAGTATCCTTCCTCTTTGTATATCCTTTTTTTATTATATTGTCCGCCGCTGTCCGGCGCATCCGGCACTTCTTGTTCTGCGGTTTCTTGCTCGATTGTATTTTGTTCTGCTATTTCCTGTTCCATAATGTCCTGCTCCATTATAGCCTGCTTGACAAGTTCTTGCTCCATTATTTCTTGATTGGCATCTTTTGTTCCATGCGCGTCCCATTCCGCCGCATTTTTATTGCGGACTTCCTGTATATCCGCCGGCGCAGCATATGCCCCAACCGCCGTAAAACAGATACAGATTCCTGCCGTTGCCAATACCGTTACTGCGGTAATCATCTTTGATTTCTTTTGCTTACTCATAATCGCACCCAGCCTTTCTTTTAATTGTGTGGCACTCTCCGTCAAGGTAACGGATGCCAGCGTATTTCCATAACCATTTCCTGCATGAAAAAAAGATAACAGTGTATCGCCGTATTCTTTGCGTTCTTTATTATTTAAAGTATTAATTACTGCCTCATCACACGCAAGTTCACATAATCTATTGATTTCTTTTACCAGCAGACGTACAAACGGGTTAAACCAATGCACACAGACGACAATTTGTATCAGCCATTTATAAAATATATCTCTGCGCTGATAATGTATTAATTCATGGCTAAAAATATAAACCAGCCGTCCCGCTGCAATTTCCCTATTGGGCAATATAATGCTTGGATGGAAAAATCCAATCATCATTGGGGAAGCCGCCAACGGATTTCGAAATAATTCTATTGGTTTGCTGATACAATAACGTTCCTCGCAATCCGACAAAATATTCAGTGTTTCCATATCGGTTACTGCACTGCTTCCCGCTTTCATATATTGTACAAAGCTTTGATATATGGTAATTTTCCGAACAAGCAATACCAAAACTCCAGCCGCCCATATATAAAATAGAACCGGAATCCATTTAATTAGTCCACTGTTATAAAATAGAGCAGGAATCCATTTAATTAGTCCACTGTTATAAAATAGAGCAGGAATCCGTTTAACTATTCCACTGTTATACTTCAATGCATCTTGTATCTGTGGTATTTTCTTAGTATCAGCACCTACATCGGTCAGCCTTAGACTTTTTGTTGCTTCTGTTGCTAATATTGCCGCCCCGCCATCTGTACTAGTAATTTCCAAATCTGCTGATTGCAGTAATCTTCCGACAACGGCGGTATCCATTGTAAATGGCATTAAAAACCGCAGCGCCGCAGCCAATAAAATATAATACTGCCAGCATTTGCGAAATTTATTTCTCACAATGCGGTTTAGTGCCAATATCAGTAGCATAAGCAATGTGCCGCAACAAGAAAGTGAAATCATTGTTCTTATTAATTCAGTCATTTTTGCTCCTATCCCAGAATGCTTCGATTTCCTTTAGTTTCGTCCATTTTTCCATACAATGCTCATTCGTACAAAGTCTGTTCCAAAAATTTGCTGTAATATATACTAGCAAACTCTTCAATTTGCCAATAACACCGACTCACAAGCGTAAATATCTTGAGTGATATGGTAAGGAACTATCACCAAATCCATCGGTCATAAGGAACTGTATATAAATAACTTTGCCATTTACTTGTCTTTTTCTCCGATAGCACATATCAAAAATCAGTTACATAGCCCGCTATGCGCCTGATTTTTGATATGCACTCTCGAAGAAAAATCCTGCGCAACTTGCTAAAGTTATTTACATACAGTTCCTAAGTATAAATTCCCTCCTTCCTATATTAACACTACGTAGGTATAATTTATATTAACACATCGTAGGTGATAATGCAATACCTAAAATATTATATATACTTGTTTTTTAATTTTATTTGCGTTACAATAGTTCCAGTCGCAGTCAACGAAAAGAAAACGCTAAAGCGGTTTTCACGCTATCGTTTGGCAAAGCTGAATTGTAGTGTTTTTATTTATGAAAGGAATGTGTAATAATTATGAAGATTGCAGTAACTTATGAAAACGGAAATGTTTTTCAGCATTTCGGTCACTCGGAACAGTTTAAAATTTTTGAAATTGCGGATGGGCAGATTACAAAGGAACACGTGATTAGCACCAACGGCAGTGGGCACGGTGCTTTGTCAGGTCTTTTGGCAAATGAAGGCGTGGAAGCACTAATTTGCGGCGGTATCGGCGGCGGCGCAATTGCAGCATTAGAGGAGGCAGGCATTAAGCTCTACGGCGGTGTTACAGGAAATGCCGATCAGGCAGTAAAGGACTTGTTAGCAGGTACGCTCACCTTTCAAGCTGCTCCCCATTGTGATCATCACGAGCATGAACATCATGACGGCCACGGTGGACATTGCGGAGAAGATAAGCACGGCTGCTCCGGAAGTGGGCATTGCGGCAGCGGACAGTAAATTGCTGTCTATTGATTTTGCTTTACATTCTTATAACACCAATATGCGCCTTGTACAGTGGAAATTCTCTCTTTCCTCTGTACAAGGCGCATAAAGTTATAGAAAATGACAAAAGTGTAACACCTTAGAATTTAATGTATGAACTGCCTCCAAC
>CBCOYO010000019.1:0-3491 GCA_965114465.1 uncultured Lachnospiraceae bacterium | reverse complement strand
CCTCCAACACATTAGACTTTCCTCCACCGTTTGGCCCATAAATCACAGATACCGGAAGAAAACATTCCCCGTCAATATCTTGAATTATTTTATCATTCTGCTCGGATATAGCGGCTGCCTGCATATCAAATGTTACTTCATCGCGGATGCTTTTATAATTTTTCACACTAATCTGACATAACATGATTTTCCCTCCGATTCCTCAACCTACGAAACAACCGCACCAATACCACAACCGCTGCAATCGCCAGCACAAACTCCGCAACAAACTGCGAATAAGCCAGTCCATAGAGCGGAAACAGATAGTTCAACACATAGAGCGCCGGTATCTCCAAGATTACCTTGCGCATAATCGCAAAAATCAGCGCCTCTTTCCCCATGCCAACTGCTTGAAAAACATTAACTGCCAAAAAATCTATACACAGAAATGGCAGCCCCAAGCAAAAGCCGCGCAGAAACCTTGTCCCATAAGCAATAATTGCTTCATTATCCATAAAAAACCGCACAACACTGCCTGCACCGATATAATAAAACGCTGCTCCCGCAGTAATAAACGTAACACTGACAGTCCCTGAAAACGTCAACGCAGACCGCATACGTTTGTGATTGCCGCTGGCATAATTGTAGCTGATTAACGGCATAATTCCCTGTGAAATCCCCATACAGATATACATAGGCACCATATTGATTTTCTGTGTAATCCCCATTGCTGCCACAGCATCCGCACCGAATGCCGAAGTAAAGTTATTTAAAATCGTCATTCCTGTAACATTTAGCAGATTTTGAATAGACGCTGGAATACCCACGCCGCACACACCAATTACAATCGCCGGTTGCAAGCTAAAATATTGTGGCTGAATACGGACATATGTGGTCTTGCGTTTGATATAAAGCAGTATAAAAAAATAAGCGCACGCCACGCTGTTTGACAAAAACGTAGCCAAACCCGCTCCTGCTGCCCCCATATTTAAAAACTGCGGCAAAATAAAAATCGGATCTAACAAAATATTTAGCAGACAACCGCTCATAGTACCGACACTTGCATGAAATGCTGCTCCCTCCGAGCGCACCATATACGCCAAGACAACATTTAATATTGCAGGAACAGCACCGAAAGTCACTGTCCATTTTAAATAGTCCGCTGTTGCCTGTCTTGTTAAATCATCCGCTCCAAGCAAAGAAAGCAGCGGCATTTTTCCAATTGTACAGACAAGGGAAAAAAGAACACCGCAAATCAGTGCGCAATAAAAACCGAAAGCAGAACTTCGGTAAACTGTCGTATAATCTTTTCTCCCAAGCGCGCGGCTCATCATACTCGAGCTGCCCACGCCAAACAAATTGTTGATCGCATTAAACGCCAGCAGTACAGGCCCTGCCAGCGTTACAGCGGCATTTTGAACCGGATCGTTTAAAATACCGACAAAATACGTATCTGTTAAATTGTAAAGCACCATTACAAGGGAACTGATAATTGTAGGAATACACAAAGCGGCAACTGCTTTGGGAATTGCCGCCGTTTCAAACAACGCTGTCTTATTATCTTTCATTTTCAACCTTACTCACGCTCCAAGTTTTTTATTAGGATGCTATCCTCTTAGGATCTATTAAAGAATTAATATTTTCTGCGCAAATGAAATCTATGTACAGATTCTTTCAATTCCTCCGCCTGACCATAAAGCTTATTTGCTGATATTGCCGATTCCTCAGCAGTGCTTGCCGTTGTCTGCACAACATCCGATATCTGCTGCATTCCTTGTGTTAGCTGCTTAATCGCCTCCGACTGTCTTGCCGCAGAATTGGCAATCTGCTCCACCATTTCCATAGAAGTCTGCGCACTAGAAACCACTGCGGATAGAGCATTCATTGTATCCGAAGATAAAGATGCGCCAAACGCAACCAGCTTCATTGAATTTTCAATTAACTCTGCTATATTTTGTGCGGACTGTGAACTTCTATTCGCCAAACTTTGTACTTCATCTGCCACAATCGCAAAGCCCTTTCCTGCAGAACCTGCGCGCGCTGCCTCTACGGCAGCATTTAGTGCTAGAATATTTGTTTGGAAAGAAATATCATCAATCGCTTTAATAATTCCACCAATCTGTTCTGACGCTTTCGAGATATCATCCATAGCATCTGTTAATGCGGTCATTTTCTCGTCGCAGACCTGAAGCTGCTCTACTGCCTCAATCGAACATTTCTGTGCATAATCCGCATCCTGTGTTGTCTTTTCTATCTGACCGGATATCTCCTGAATGCTCGCCGACAATTCTTCAACAGCAGAAGCTTGCGATACAGCGCCGTCTGACAGTACCTGTGCACCAGATGCCACGCGCTTAGACTCCTCCGAAACCCGCTCTGCCGCCGTATTAATCTGCGACAATGCATTATTCAGCGCATCCAAAATCTGCCCCATTGCCTGCTGAATCGGCAAAAATTCGCCACGGTAATCATTATCAATTGATAAATCCATATTTCCCTGCGCCATCTGCGCCAGCTTATCATTGATATCCTGTATGTATTTTTTCAATTCACGTTTCGTTTCATGAATGGATTCCACCAGCATTCCTATTTCAGAAGTATTGGCTTTTAACGGGAAATCAGCCGAAAGATTTCCTCTCGAAATCTCTCCCATCTGATCTTTTACCTTAATCACCGGACGCAGAATATGCATTCTTGTTACAAGCATACTAAATAACTGCATTATACCGACTACCACCAACGCAATTATCATTGTCACCTTAATATAATCTGCCCGCTGCACCAATGCATCAACCTGTGCAGATGACCTTGTATCCAACGCATTTAAAAACTGTTCTTTCAGTGCATTAATCTGTGCTATCGAAGTGCTGTACTCTGTTCCATATACATAATCAATGGCCTTCTGCCGCTGTCCTGCCTTTACTTCACTCATTGCCTGATCTTCAAGCGGAACAAGATAATTGGAAAGCGCAGACATATCATCAATCATTTTCTGTTCGTCTACAGTAATCCCAATTTGCTGCAATGCTGCCACACCCTTATCACGATTTTTCAAATTATCCACTTCATTCCAATAATTGTCATAGTGCTGCTGATCACCTGTCGCCGCAAACGCCCGCACTTCATTTGTTAAATAAGCCGAACCATTCATAAAACGGTTGGCATTGTAAGTTAAATTATATCGTTCCTCATCCGCTTGGTGCAGTTCATTTGTAATATTCCCATATGCTGACAACGACATAATTAAAAATATTAAAGATAAAACAGATATCCCATTTAAAATAAAAGATAACAACGATTGATTCATTGCTTTTTTCATAATACGCCTCCCCAATAGCTTGATACAACACACCAAAACATATAAAAGTTAAAAAATTAAATATAGATAAGTCTAGTTTACAGAATATTTCACAAAAATTCAACCCTATTTTCATGGTTATCATTACTTGCTGGAACGGTAACAGTTCAAGTAGGTCTGCGCATTTACTGCGCTGACCGTAATAAAATGTAGT
>CBCOYO010000018.1:14707-33128 GCA_965114465.1 uncultured Lachnospiraceae bacterium | reverse complement strand
GAAAAACAGAATGTAAGATTACTTGAAAAAATATTGCGCGAGAAAGACGCAGTAGTATCAAAAGCATTAAAGTATGCTAAGAAACTTATGGAGCAACATTATCAATTCCCTACGACTGAAACTATAGAGCGTAGGATTCGCGAATGGAGGGGAACGAATATAGATACAATTGATAAATTTCTTCAAAAGTGCTGTGTTATTGATAAGGAATGCAAAGGTGAATTAATGGAAGATTTGTATTTTGCGTATGAGCAGTTTTGTAATATTCAGAAGGAAAAGACAAAAGCGAAAACGGAGTTTAAGAAGTATCTAGAACAACGAGGGCTGATTCATTGTAAGATACGTCGTAAAACGACAGAAAATCCTAGGTCTGCGTTTCAAGGAATTAAATTAACTGGCAAATATAAGGAGGAATTAATTTATGGATAAAATGTTAACACCTAAGGATGTAGGGCAGAAGTTGGGAATAAGTCGTAATACTACATATAAACTAATTGCACTAGAAGGATTTCCCAAAATTAAAAAAGGGCATAAGTATTTTATACCCGAAACCAAATTTGAAAACTTTATTATGTGTCATAATAAAAGCCAAATAGTATTGAAATAAGATTTATGAAAATAAATAGGCTGTCAGAAAATAATGATATTTTTCCCATGTATTATGCTATACGTTGAATAGTACTTTTATGTATTATGAGAAGATTTCATTATCTGACAGCATTTTTATTTTTTATGTGCAAGCTTTTATGATAGTAAATTAATTAATTTAATAAATTGACAGCTTTCCTTTTATCTTCTTGAAAGATACCAATATATACATTATAGGTGAATGTAACATCAGAATGTCCTAACAATTCTGATACGAGTTTGATATCAGCTCCTTTGCTGATTAGGATAGACCCATACCCATGCCGAAGGGAGTGAGGGGTATAATCTTTGCGGGTACAGGTGGAATTTTTGAGCATTCTTGTCAGACAGCGCTCAACTTGTCTTTTTTCGTAAGGTTTTCCTGTGTCTGTCAAACAAATATAGTCTGTGGGTTTATGGTTGGGATTACGATTTTCAAAATATTCCAGTATTTCAACTGCTCTTTGCGGAAGAGGAATTGTACGGATACTGTTTACTGTTTTGGGTGTCTTGCTGATTATTTTATACTTTGCAGTACCATCCACATTTTTTATAGATTGTCTGTCGGCAGAGCGTTCTTTCACTTTTGAAAGTGAGGATTGAACATATAATGTTTTATTTGCAATATTGATATCTTCCCATTTTAATGCACAAGCTTCTGAAACGCGTAGTCCTGTGTACATAATCAATACAAGAAGTTTTGAAGCATTTCCATACATATAGCGATTGTTGGAACCGATTGTGTGAAAAGCTTCATTATAAAGAATATTCATATCCGTTTCGCTGATAAATGGTATTTCCTTTGCTTTTACAGCAACATTAGATTCTTTTGGCAGTCGTACTAGTTTTAAAGTACCTTCGTGGATATCGCCTTTTGCTTCTGCGTAAGTTATGATTTGTTTGATTATGTTCCAAGTCTTTCTAATGGTGCCAAGAGCATATTTTCCTGATAGTTCATTGATAAAGGACTGCCAAGTGTCAGAAGTGATGCTTTGAAGTTGCCTATTACCGATATTGTGGTTTCCTATTCGTTTTTCAATAATATTTTCATATTCGTCATATGTGCGTGCTTCCAGTTCAAGGGCTTTCACATTTTGTAGCCAGTACAAACCATAAGTTCTTAATGTGTTAATTTTAGAAGCAGTAGAAGTATTTTTACTATTTTTCAATTTTTCTTTCACTTCTTTTATGGTACGACCGTATGTATATTTATTGTCTTGATTACGGTAGTACTGATATACAGTTCCTTTAATAGTTTTTGTGCCCCAAGAGCCTTCTCCATTTTTTCTTTTCATTGTATCAACTCCTAAAAATATTTACTCTGATTTTCTACCCTAATTTCTACCCCAATTTCGTTGTCACTTGATGATAAAAGCAGGTAAAACAGGTCACTAATTGGCACTTACCCCATAACGCAAAAATACCGCAGAACCCTTTGATTCTGCGGTATTTCGCACTATTTAGATAAATCGGAGTGACAAGATTCGAACTTGCGGCCTCCACCTCCCTAAGGTGGCGCTCTAGCCAAACTGAGCCACACCCCGATTTCACGAACAATAAATATTATACATTTGGTGATAAAAAATGTCAACAGTAAAAAAAGAAAAAAATAAATTGAGAAAATTTAGAAAAATATTTGACAATTGTCTGACAATTTGATATATTATTTATAGGTTCGTGAAAACTCCATCACGAACAAGCATGAAACATTTATGAAAATGTTAAAATTGCTTTTCACTTAACTCTTTTTCAATATAGTAATCCTTAGAAGAAAGCTCCTTTCTGCCAGTATCCTCCCAATTCTTTACTGTCAGAAAGAAGCTTTCTTTAGTTACGTTTTACCGTTTCCAGCAGTTTATAAGAATAGTACCAGCGCATTTTAGCTGTGAATTGTAATTTTCTTTACGTTTATGGAAAAAATAGTTCTTGACAGCAGCAGAACTACATATTAACATTCAAGTAAGCTGAATATTCAAAAAGACATTCAAGAAATTTTGATATTCAAAAACATATTATTCATTTAAACTGAATATTCAAAAAAATATTTTATAAGAATTAATTTTTTCTGGCGAAAATGGGAACGATTGTTATGGTTTCGTAAGATTGAGTTGTAATGTGGTATCATGAGATAATAGGGGGAGGAATTTATGGAACGGGCTTTAATTGTAGGTGTGAATTTGGAGAAAAGCCAGAATGAATTTGCTTTGGCTATGGAAGAAATGGCAAGTTTGGCAGAAGCTTGTGAAATGGAGGTAGTAGGACGCATTGAGCAGAATATGGAGTGCGTAAATACTGCTACGTATATTGGATCGGGGAAGGTGCAGGAGGTGCGTGATATGGCACGAGCATTGGAGGCGGATATTGTTGTTTTTGACAATGGGCTGTCACCGATTCAACTGCGGAATTTGCAAAAGGAATTGGATACGCCGGTAATGGATAGAACGACGTTGATATTGGAGATATTTTCTGCGCGGGCGCGAACGAAAGAGGCAAAGCTGCAGGTGGAAGTGGCGCGTCTGCAATATATGCTGCCAAGACTTGTGGGGCTTCATGATGCGTTATCCAGACAGGGCGGCACAAGTGGTTCTATGAGCAGTAGAGGACTTGGAAAAAAAAAGCTGGAATTGGACAGAAGACGTTTGGAACGTCGGCTTACTAATATGCGTAAAGAATTGGATGCCATTTCGGGAGAGCGACAGACACAGCGGAAAAAGCGTGCAGATTCAGGAATTCCGCGAGTGGCACTTGTCGGTTATACCAATGCTGGGAAATCTACCATTATGAATATGCTGCTTTCAGAATATGTGGAAGATACGGAAAAGCAGGTTTTTGTAAAAGATATGCTGTTTGCTACGCTCGATACAACGGTTCGCAAAATTGCGCCACCAGATAAAAATGCGTTTTTGCTGTCGGATACGGTCGGATTTATTTCTAATTTGCCGCATGGGCTTGTAAAGGCGTTTCGTTCTACGTTAGAGGAAGTGCGTGAAGCGGATTTGCTGTTACAGGTAATTGATTATTCAGATGAGAATTATCGTGAGCATATGAAAGTAACAGAGGAAACACTGCGAGAATTAGGTGCGCAGAGTATTCCTGTAATTTATGTATTTAATAAGATCGATTTATGTGGAAGGGAGCATTTTGCTACGGTTCAGGGGGAAGATAAAATTTATTTGTCGGCAAAGTCACCGGACTGTATTGATGCATTGTTAACTCTGATTTCAAAGAAACTTGCCGGCGGTTATCGTGACTGTGAGTTGCTGATTCCGTATAAAAGAGGAGATGTGGTGTCATATTTTAACGAGAATGCGGTGGTATTTAATACAGATTATCGAGATAACGGCGTGTATATGAAAGCGAATATCAGTGTGAAGGACGCTGGAAAATATGCGGCTTTTGTATTGGGAGAAATGTAGGAATTAAGCTCTTTGGTGAAAGGTGGCAGTAGTGGAAGAAATGTAGTAATTAAGCTCTTTGGTGAAAGGTGGCAGTAGTGGAAGAAATGTAGTAATTAAGTTCTTTGGTGAAAGATGGTAGTATTGGGAGAAATGTAGTAATTAAGTTCCTTGGTGAAAGATGGTAGTATTGGGAGAAATATAATAAAAAGGGGCTGTCGGATAATGCAATTTGCCCACAATATATTGTTGCTTAGATAAATAATTTAGACAATATATTGGGCATACTGCATTATTTTCTGACTGCTCCTTTTTACAGATTTTATTGATAATTTTGTCGAATGTTCATAATTTATTTAAACTTTGATAATAAAATTGTGATAATATGCATAGTATACAAAGACTTGCATCTTTTCAAGGGGTGAATATGATGAATAATTCGAGAAAAATTACCAAAAAAAGTATAAAATTTCACAAAATAGCATTTGTTTGTGGTATAATCGGGGTGGCAGTATTAAATATTGCAGCGTGGATTTGTGTAGATTTTTGTGATTGGTATGTGAAATATATTTTCCCGTTGTGGTTAAATACTTATGCAAGATTGACAAGCATTGTGCCCGTAAGTGTTGGTGAAATTATGCTTGTTTTGGCTGTTGTGATAACTGTTTTTGGAATTGGATTTTTTATCTGGAATATGATTCAAAAAAACCGTTATCGGACAGTATTGCGTTATTTTGGAACGGCGTATGCTTGGATTGTATTGGTTGTCTGTTATATTATGACATTGAATTGTTTTATTCTTTATCATACAACGGATTTTGCAGAGAAATACCTTGTGAAACGCGAAGAAGAATCTATGGTTGTTGACCTTTCGGAAAATGCGGTAATGCAAGTGCCAAATGAACAACAGTGTTATACACGACAGAATTTAGCAGTATTGCGAAACTTTATCGTGGAACGTTGCAATACGCTTGCGTTGGAGATTGCACGTGATGATAACGGTGATGCAGTTTACAATGGTGATTTGATAGCAGCAGCAAAACAGGCAATGATAAAGCTTGGTGAGGAATATGATTTACTTAGTGGTTTTTATGTTACACCGAAGTATTTGACTTGTTCGGAATTTTTTAGCCAGCAGTATATTATGGGATATTATTTTCCGTTTTCATTGGAGGCGAATATTAACTCCGTGATGTACATAACCAATGTAGCACCGACGGTTTGCCATGAACTTGCACATACAAAGGGATTTATCTATGAAGACGATGCAAATATGATTGGATTTCTTGCTTGTATTCGTTCAGATGATCCATTTTTGCAGTATTGTGGGTATTTAAGTGTGCTCAACTATGTCAATAACGATTTTTATGATTCGATTAATCGGGATAAAAATTTATATAAAGAACATATTAGAATTAGTGATCTTGTAGCGGATGATAATATTTTTCTGACACGCGAGGACTGGCAGACCGTGGAGAAAAAAGCAGTGATCAAGACGGCAACAGTAAAAAAAGTATCCAATGCGCTTATGGAAACAACGTTAAAGCTAAACGGCGTAGAGGAGGGAATGCAGCAGTATGGGGAAGTGGTAACACAGTTGCTACAGTATTATGATGGTGAATTGTTCTAGGCAGATTCTTGAGGGAGGATTGTGTGTATTTAGGCATTGTGTTTATTTTAATATAATTCACACCCAATGCTTCAATGTTTGACACAGAATATTTTTCTGAGATGGCAAATTGCCAAAGCAATATTCCAAATGCAGGCGTAGCGGTGGCTGAGTCAAGGTTTGGGGAGTAGTGCTATCAGGAAAATAGGAAAGCGAAACATAGGATTATTCAGTGTAGGTTATACTCACGAGCAGTAAATTTTACCATATTACGTAAGAGAATTACGCTCGTGAGTCAGCGTTATTGGAAAATTTAAGTGCTCGCCAGTATATATTAGGAGTTGTGCATTGCAGAAAGGGGTACGAATTTAGAATATGGGAGATATTCTTTCATATATTGATGAATTTGGGGGCTTTACCTTTGTGGAAAAGCCCTTTTGTGAGGTGGATGGATTAATTCTGTCGCACCTTTCTTATTATGTTTACGATAATATTGTTTCAGGATTGGAGGAAAATAAACCTGCGGTGGCGTTCCGCGATATGGAAAGGCTGATGGATGAGAAGAATTTTATTTCTGTTAAATGGGAATTGGAAAAAAATAAGCAGCTTTTTGCAAAGATTGTAGAAAAAAGGCGTTATCGGAATACCAAGGCGGCTTTTTATGTGTGCGAGATGAACCGTGACGAAACGATACAATTTAGCGCAATTACATTTTTGTTGGGAAACGGAGATGTGTTTCTTTCATTTCGTGGGACAGATGACGCAATGATTGGCTGGAAAGAAGATTTGTATATGGCATACCACACGCCGGTGGGGGCACAGGTGCGGAGTGTAACGTATGCCAATCAGGTGGCGAAACTCTTAGCCAAAAAGAAGAATCTTCGGTTTATCTTTGGTGGGCATTCCAAAGGAGGAAATTTGGCTGTATTTGCTGCAATGAACTGTGATGAGGAGATAAAACGTAGGATTTCTAAAATTTACAATATGGATGGGCCGGGCTTCTGCCCTGATTTTTTGGAACAGTATGATTATAATGGCATTAAGGATAAAATACTAAAAATTGTGCCAGACGAGTCGTTTGTTGGTATGCTGCTGGAAACAAAACAGGATTATACGTTAATAAAAAGTACAGCAATTGGTATGGCACAGCATATTACACTGACATGGTGTGTGGAAGGGGATCAATTTTTGCGTGCACAGTCATGTGTGCCGCAGCGCAAAGCGTTGTATGACAGAATTAATCAGTGGATATTTGCAATGGAGAAGGAACAGGTTGCTACTTTTATCGAAAGCCTTTTTCAGCTTGTGGAATTGACAGAAATGAATGCACTGTCGGATATTAAGACTGTTTGGACTGATTTTCCCAAGAAAGCACATTCAATTATTGCGGCATATAGCAAAATGAATGAAGAAACAAAACAAATTTTCTGGGAAACGGGTGTTTTTATGATAGAAATGGCGGCGGCAGATCAGCAGGAACGTATTCGAAAATCGAAGATGGCAGAAAAAATCCGGCAGCGGCTGGAACACTCTGTAAAGTATAAATTGTAGCAAGTATAGAATGATAGAGATAGTGTGAAAAATACTTCTAAGGCAGCAAAAGACACTGCCTAAGAAGTATTAAGTTTCACACAGGAAAAACGCGAAGGACAGCGTTTTCTATCTATTTGAGGAGTTGTCGCAATAAGCTTTGATAATACCAGATATGGTATAAATCTTAGCACAGTGTTAGACTATCTTGTATCCGTTTGTCTTAATGCGACAGCCACGTAATAAAATGTAGTGGTTGGAGGTATCCAGCCCATCGCGAAGCGATTTCCAATGGCTGGATACGTAACAGTTCAATGGGTTATCTGAACTGTTACCGGCATGGAGATTAATATGTGGATAGTATGGTGTTTGGGCTTGTGGATTTTGTAGGTGTATGTTAACATATATTGGCGAGTACTTAAATTCGCCAATAACGCTGACTTACGAGCATAAATATCTTTTTTGATATGGAAAATTTATTGCTTGTGAGTATAGATTGGAATGCTAGATTGAGGAGGTTGTAAAATGTTATATCGAATTAATATGGTGACAGAGGAAGATGGATGGATTGTATTGGATACAAACGGCTGGGCTTCTGAGCCAATTCGGCGGCTTGTGGAGAGCATTGCTGCTGAGGAGGGGCGTGAAGTGGTGCAGCCTTATGAGGGGGATGCGCAGTTTATGATAAAGGGTGATCCCTATAAGTTAATTTTTCAATATGATGATGTGTTTGGCTCTGTGGTGATTCTAAATAATTTAAAGGACAAGGAGGCAGTGACTGCACTGTTGGAAAGGCATTTTGAAAAGCTGAAGAAAAAGAAATAAGAAATTGACACAATTTGTTTGTATATGGAAATGGAACAGTGAAAAATATGAGTGATAAGATAACAGGAAAATGTAAATATTGCGGTAAAGAATATACAAGACCCTATATTATGCGGCATTTGGCATCTTGTAAAAAGCGTGCGGCTGCATTGGAGAAGGAACAAAACGACACACCATGTGGATATTATGAACTTTTTATTTATGGTAAATATGAAAATGCTTACTGGATGGTGATAGAGATAAAAGAAGATGATACATTAAGAGATTTAGATCAATTTTTAAGGGATATTTGGCTGGAATGCTGCGGGCATTTAAGTAGTTTTTTTATCAATGGCGTTTTATATGATAGTATGCTAGGTGATGATATGTTTTTTTATGGGAGTGAACCTAACAGAAGTATGAAGGACTATCAATTAAAAGAGGTTCTGAAAACAGAGATGAAAATTCTGTATCAATATGATTTTGGTTCTACGACAGAGTTGGTGATTGAAGTTCGTAATTATAGGAAGGGCTTTAAGCAGAAGGAAGATATAACGATTTTATCAAGAAATAATCCGCCAGTTTATATGTGTAGTAATTGCGGGAAAAAACCAGCAGTATTCGTTTGTCCTTCGTGTATTTATGAAGGGGAAGGATTATTGTGCAAGAAGTGCGCAAAAAAGTATGAATGTGATGAGGATATACTGCTGCCTGTCTGCAATTCTCCAAGGATGGGGGTATGTGGATATGAGGGAAGCACGTACTATCCCGATCAGTTTGTGTCGGACTGCGAGGAAAATGTACAAAAAGACAATAAGCAAATAAAAACATCCAAAAAGAAACTGTAAGTGTTATATAGAATGGATTGTTTATACTGCTGTAAGCGGCATATTTCAAAGTGTAAAAGGAAGGTATTAACAATATGGAGTGGAATTTAAAGCAGGATGCAAAGCGGCTGATTGTAATATGCCTTGCGTCGGCGGCAATGGCGCTAAATATTAAAACATTTGTAAGAACCGGAGGCTTGTATCCGGGCGGCGCAACGGGACTAACACTTTTAATACAAAGGATTTTTGAACTGTTTCTAAATGTAGAGATACCATATACCATTATTAATGTACTGCTAAATTTAGGGCCGATTTATATAGGCTTTAAGTTTATTGGAAAAAAATTTACTTTGTTTTCCTGCATAACAATTATGCTGACAAATATTTTAACGGATATTCTGCCAGCCTATGCGATTACATACGATATCCTGCTGATTAGTGTTTTTGGCGGAATTATCAATGGTTTTTTAATTAGTTTATGTTTAATGATGAATGCGACGACCGGAGGGACAGACTTTATTGGTATTTTTCTATCTGAACGTAAGGGCGTGGATTCCTTTAATGTAATTCTTGGGTTTAATGCGATATTGTTGATTGTAGCAGGCTTACTGTTTGGCTGGGAGAAAGCGTTGTATTCTATTATTTTCCAGTATGCTTCTACGCAGGTGCTTCGGATGCTTTATCAGCAGTATCGCCAACATACGCTTCTGGTGGTGACAAATCATCCGAAGGAGGTATATGAAGTAATCGCAAGGGACAGTAATCATGGCGCAACAGTCATTGATGGAGAAGGCTCTTTCCAGCACGAGGAACGAAAGATTGTGTATTCGGTAGTGTCGCGTGCGGAATGTAAAGGAATTATTAAGGATATTAAGCGGGTTGACCCAAAAGCTTTTGTAAATGTAATTAATACACAGCAGGTATCGGGATTATTTTACCAAAGACCGCATGAGTAGAGTAGGGGAATATTGTTGGGGTTGTCACAATAAGTTTTAAATATACAAGATATAGTATAAAGCATAACACAGCACCACAATATATTGCGCCTATTTTTCTTATTGCAACAGCCCCTGCGCCGACCGCATGCCGTAAAGTGGCTGAATTCCTTATGTGGTTGTGGGCATCAATATTTTTAGTAAACGGCAAATACGGTCGTCGTTTACTATAGTATTTGTTCTATAGAAAGACTGGATAGTATGATTATGGATTGGAAAGCTTCAAAAGACGATTTAACGGTTTTGGAGAAAAAGGTATTGGGATTATCTTTTTTGAGAGAAGAAAAAAAGATGAGGTTAAAGATAAGGAAGTTTAGGAATTGGATTGTGGCAGGCGCACTATTGGGCGTATTAGGCATTGGTTTCTATATATTTTATATTGTGGTTACTTTCCAGAAAGAAATATTAGATAATCAGCAGCAACGTTTTCCACAGATGCTAGAATCGCCTGACGGAGTCTACACATTATGTGCATTTGTGGCGGAAGATTTCGAAATGGATATACATTATGTAAATATTGCAATTGTTGAAAACGCAACGAAGGAAGAAGTGTTTAAGGTTGAGAATATTTATAGAATGTATGATTTTCATTGGGTGGCATGGGAAAATATAAGTGATAACTTCTGGATTAAATCGGGTGATTTGGGTACGTTTTGTTATAAGTATCAAGAAAACGGCAGATGGGAAAAGTATGTTTTGCGTGCAGAGAATGGAAAGTATTGGCTTTTTCAAGACGGGGGCAGCGGTGAGAATATAAATTTGGAAGAACTTGCACAAAGGCTGCAGGAGGATGCATGAATTGTAAAGAATGTCCATATATTGAGAATGAATTGCAGGAAATAATTGCAGATTGTCAAAGTTCTATAAAATGCAGTAGTGAATTATACCAATATATCGCGATGCAATATATAACAGAAAAGCGATATAGGGATTGTTTTTGTAATAAAATAGGCAGTTGTTTAAATGCGTGTAATGAACGCTGTGATAATATATACCATGCTGCGTCGCAGTCAAAAGTGCGTTCTAAAAAATCAAAAAGACGTTCAAAGAAAGCAAAAAGCGATTGGAGTACCCAAAACAGGTATGCAAATAATACTCGATTTCATTCTAAGAAAAAAAGAGGATATAAAAGAAGACAATATTTAAGAACCCAAAAACAATTGCGGCATTTATGGAGGATTGTACGTTATCCGTATCCGGTTATTTATGTGGATACGGTTAAAGTTAACGGTGAATTTTGCAGCAGAGAAGTTCCTTATTATAGAAGGGAATGGGAAAATCATGGAGGTAAAGGTCGCAGGTATTGTAAAAAAATGTCTAACAGGCATGTTCGATATTATAAAGGCGAGATTTCCAAAGGCGGAAATTATCGTAAAATATATGATTATCAGTGGATGCTGTGCTAAGGATATTTTCGGATATGTTTGGTATTTGAGCAAAGTGAAAGGAATGGATATAAAAATGAAGATTGTAAAAGCAGGATACGAGATTTTAACGCCGATTTCTCAAGGAGGAATTCAAGAGTTACAACATATTGAAAAGATTGCGCGTGTTTGTTATAAGAGTGAGAATTTAATTACGGAGGATGGAGAGTCGGCGAAGAAAATGGTGAAAATGCTGATTAACCGTGACCATACGGCAATGATAGAGCATTCTATGCTGTCGGTTAAATTTATTGTGGATAGAGGAGTAAGCCATGAGATTGTGCGGCATCGGATATCTTCGTTTGCGCAAGAAAGTACGCGGTACTGCAATTATGCAAAAGATAAGTTTCACAATGAAATCACGGTGATAAGACCAAACTTTTTTCTGGACGAAACATCAAAAGCCTATCAGCAGTGGGAGGATGCCATGCGCAGTGCAGAGAAAAGCTATTTTAGTTTAATGGAAGCTGGTGCAACGCCACAGGAAGCACGTTCAGTGCTGCCAAATAGTACTAAAACCGAGATTACAATGACTGCCAACTATCGAGAATGGCGGAATTTTTTTAAGCTTCGGACAGATAAGGCAGCGCATCCGCAGATGCGGGAAGTGGCAGTTCCCTTGCTAAAAGAATTGCAGGAGAAGCTGCCAATCGTGTTTGATGATATTATAGTTGAAGAATAAATAATGTGTGAAAGGAAGGGCGAAACATTTGAATATTATTGTAGCTGCCGATAAAAACTGGGCAATTGGGTATCAAAACAGTCTGCTTGTGCGATGTCCTAGCGATCAGAAGCGTTTTCGGGAAATTACAACGGGCAAAGTGGTAGTAATGGGAAGAAGAACGCTGGAGTCTTTTCCACAAAAACAGCCATTGAAAAACAGGACAAATATTATATTGACTACAGATAAAAAATATGACGATTATGCGCAGCGCCATAAGGATTGTATTGTAGTATCTTCTATGGAAATGCTGTTTGAGGTATTAAAACCATATCCCAGCCAAGATATATATATTATTGGCGGTGAGCGTGTATACAAAGAACTGCTGCCATATTGCAGCAAGGCATATGTGACACGGATTGACTATGCATATCAAGCAGATGCTTTTTTCCCCAATTTAGACAATCTGCCGGAATGGGAACTAGTGGAGGAAAGTGAGGAGCAGACGTATTTTGACTTGGAATATGTCTTTGCTGTTTATCAGAAAAAATAAAATAGTTTCACTAGAAAAAATGCTTTTTTTTGTGGAAAAATCAGGAAAATAGGAATTGACATGGATTTTTTGCAACGGTATAATAATACGGTACTTTATGATATTATAGGGGTTGCGCAATAAGCTTTGAGTATACAAGATATCATATCAATCGAAGTAAGGTGTTAGACTATCTTGTATACATTTCCCTTAATGCGACAGCTTTTATAATTGATACACACGACCGCATTAGAAATTTAGCAGCTTTGCGGAATGCGGTCGGATCAGGCAAACGCAAATATTATTTGCGTTTACGATAAATATATTCACGGAGGAGGTATTTTTTTTATGTCGCAAGAAAAAAAGAATAGTGTGTTGGAAACAAACAGCCTTAGCAGGAAAATTATTTCCAAGCTGGTAGTTACAGTCGCAGTAATGCTTTTTTTGATTGTGGTGGTGTCGGCTGTTATTTCTATGATTTCAAAAATTAGAAGTGCAACGGACAAATTGGTGTCAGTTGCCTATGAGAATGCCTTTTTAATTGATGATGATATTCAAATGGCATATGGGCAGGCGTTGGGATTTGCCAATTCATTAAGAAATATTTCAGCATTAGATCCCGAGGAGCAACGGGATGCGATTGATAATGCGTTAGCGGGAGTCTTGACTTCTAACGATAATTTCACAACGGTATTTGCTTACTTTGAGCAGAATGCGATTCCGAATGCGCAGGGGCAGCCGTACAGTGTACATAAAAAAGAAATTGCTTATGAAGCTGTTGCATATCTCAATGAAAATAAAACGGGTGTTACTTTTGAAAAGCATGAAGATGCTTTCGACAATTTTGATAAGGAGTATTATAAGCAGATAAAATCTTCTGGCGAAGTGTATGTTATGGAACCATATATCTATTCATTGCGGGGCGAAGAAGATATTATGATGATTAGTATTATTGCACCTGTTTATAATGCAGAAAATGAATTCTTTGGTGTAGCTGGCTGTGATGTGGCGCTCTATGATATGCAGACGCAGCAGTATGCGGGAACGGGATATCGTTCAACGCATATGGTAGCGCTTGCGGAGGATGGTACAGTACTTCTTGATTCCGCTGACCGATCCACTGTCGGGAAAGTTGCTGCGGAAACAGGGTATAAATCATTGTGGGATGACGCACAAAAACTAAAGTCGAAGTCAGAAGGAGCGTATGTCAATAGTATTTCTGTAATTAATCATGGAGTTGCAAATTATGCAACAAAGAGAAGCGGCGTCGGTATAACCGTGCCATTAAAATTGCATAGTGGAAATTATTGGACATTGTATCTTGCTGTAAATAAAAGTGAATTTTTCTTGGAAATTATAGCAGATACCTTAAAGTTAATGCTTGTTGTGGTAGTAATTGGCGCATTGCTGTTGCGGACAATTTATTATACCATTGAGAAATCGCTTGCGCCGGTTCAGGATATTTTAAGCGGTGCAGCGCAGTTAGAGGGCGGAAGTCTAAAGATCAATATTGCAGTGGATACGGATGATGAGTTGGGGCGTTTGGCACAGGCGATTAATCATATTAGCTTTACCGTGGACAATTATGTCAATGATATTTCGCAGAGACTGTCTGAAATGGCGGAGAACAATATGGATATAGAAATCCGTCAGAAATATATCGGTGATTTTATTCCAATTCAGACTTCCATTGAGAAGATTGTGGATTCATTAAATGGAACATTACAGCAGATTATTGTATCGGCGGATGATGTGGCATCGGGTTCTGTCAGTGTTGCCACTGGAGCGCAGGCTTTGACAAAAGGGGCAAATGAGCAGGCAGCGGCAGTGGATGAACTGGCGACTTCTATTGAAAATCTGTCGAATGACGTTGCAGCGAATGCAGAAGATGCGCAGAATATGAATCAAATTGTGCAAAAAGTCAGCGATCGAATTATGGAAAGTAACGAGGAAATGGGCAAGTTAATGAATGCTATGACCGATATTCGTGATTCGTCCGCAGGAATTGAAAAGATTATTATGGCAATTCAGGAAATTGCAAGCAAGACAAATCTGCTGTCATTAAATGCTTCGATAGAAGCGGCAAGAGCAGGGGAAGCTGGCAGGGGGTTTGCTGTGGTTGCTAATGAAATCCGCGATTTAGCGACACAGAGTGCGGAGTCGGTTGGTAGAACAACAGAACTTATCGGACGTTCGCTTGAAGCAGTGCGCAATGGCACACAAATAGCAGATGATACGGCAAAATCACTTATGGCAGTGGTAGAGGGGGCTAAGGAGATCTCTGGCTCTGTTGATAAAATTCGTGATGCTTCCCAGAATCAGAAACAAGTTTTGCATGAATTGACAAAGCACGTGGATTTAATTGGAGAAGTTGTACAGTCAAATATTATAGCGGCAGAGGAGAGTGCGGCAACGAGTGGAGAATTGTCCCAGCAGTCCAGCCGTCTGCATGAACTAGTAAATCAATTCCATCTGCGCAGTTAACAAAAAAATTACCTTTTTTATTGACTTTTCACTTTTTTCGTATAATAATTGAATAGAACTTTAATGAAATAAAAAGTTTTGGATGATATAAAAATACGAAAGGAAGTACTGATTATGGAAAAGAAAAATTTGGATTGGTCAAATCTTGGTTTTGGTTACAGGCAGACAGAACAGCGGTATGTCAGTAATTATAAGGATGGTGCATGGGATAACGGTGCATTAACAGAAGACGCAACAATTGTGTTAAATGAGTGTGCAGGTGTTTTGCAATATGCGCAGACGTGTTTTGAGGGATTAAAGGCATATACAACACAAGATAACCGCATTGTTGTATTCCGTCCGGATCTCAATGAGCAGAGAATGCATGATAGCTGCCTGCGTTTGGAGATACCTGCGCTGCCAAAGGGACGCTTTGTAGAAGCAGTAAAGCAGGTGGTAAAAGCGAATGAGGCATATGTGCCGCCTTATGGTTCTGGCGCGACGCTTTATATTCGGCCTTATGTATTTGGAACAAATCCTGTTATTGGTGTAAAGCCCGCAGATGAATATCAATTTAGAATTTTTTGTACACCGGTAGGCCCATATTTTAAGGGGGGGGCAAAGCCGCTTACGATTAAAGTCAGCGATTTTGATCGTGCCGCGCCACATGGGACAGGTCATATTAAGGCAGGGCTGAACTATGCAATGAGTTTATATCCGATTGTTACAGCACATGAAGAAGGCTATGATGAAAATATGTATCTTGATCCAGCAACACGCACGAAAGTGGAGGAAACAGGCGGCGCGAACTTTATTTTTGTAACAAAAGACAATAAAGTTGTTACGCCGAAATCCGATAGTATTCTGCCTTCGATTACCCGCCGTTCGCTAATGATTGTGGCGCAGAAATATCTTGGGTTGGAAGTGGAGGAACGAGAAGTCTTATTTGAGGAAGTAAAAGATTTTGCTGAGTGCGGTTTGTGCGGAACGGCTGCTGTTATTTCTCCTGTTGGAAAAATTGTGAATCATGGCGAGGAACTATGTTTCCCTTCCGGCATGGAGAAAATGGGCACAATTACACAGAAACTTTATGATACGTTGACAGGCATTCAAATGGGACGCCTTGAAGCACCAGAAGGATGGATTGTTGAAATCTAAGAAATCTAAGCAAATGTTTATAATTAAAAGAAAAGGCTGTCTGCAAATGTTTATTTTCTGGCAGCCTCTTTTTTCGTTTTTGGTGTTGTCTTATGTCAACAAATGAGGTATACTAAAAAATAATGCGTTTTTTAAGGAAGTGAAACAATGAGGGACAATAGGGGGCAGGTGCGCTATTTGGAAATTTCCTGCGAAAGCCTTGAACTGTCAGCAAAGCCGGAAGAAATAATAGAAGGCAGCTTTACCATACAAGCAACAGACAAGTATGCAGAAGGGAAAATTTATTCGTCAGATACCAGAATGAACTTGCAGTTGCTTGATTTTCAAGGGCAAGAATTTGTAGTACAATATTTCTTTAATGCGGCAAATACGGAGGCTGGCAGTATTATTCGTGGTGAATTTGTGATTATCAGCAATTGTGGTGAATATACGATTCCATTTCGGATAACGATACAAAAGCCACAGTTGGAATGTTCCCTTGGCATTGTAAAAAACTTGTTTCATTTTACCAATTTAGCAAAGGCAAATTGGGAAGAAGCAGTTGCATTGTTCTATTCCCCAGAATTTTGCACGATAATTCCCAAAAATGATAAAAACGCGCTGTTATCGTATATTGGATTGTCGCGGCATTCTGGAAATCAGCAGAATGTAGAAGAGTTTTTGATTGAAGTAAATAAGAAGACGATATTGGAATTTCAGTTTGATATTGAGGGGTTTATCTTAGAGGATGTGCAGGATAGCATTTCGCGTACTATCTGTATTACAAGAAATGGCTGGGGGTATACACAGCTACGGATAGCAGTAGAGGGAAAATTTATCTGTATTCCGACGGATATGCTGACAGAGGCGGATTTTGAAAATAACATCTGTAATTTTACATTTGATATTGATGCTTCCCAGCTTCATCAAGGGATGAATAACGGCTGTATTGTATTTTATAATGCGTGTAAGATATATCGCATTCCGGTGGATATCTTAATGGAGGAGGAAACACAGCGGCGTACCGTCGAGCGTATGCGCAATCAGTCGCTGTTAAACTTAACGAAATATTACGTTAAAATGCGGTATGGGAAATGTACACGGGATCAATGGGTTGATGATGTTGCGCGTGAAGTTGAGAATCTGCGTGCTTTGGACGAAGAAGATGTTATGGTACAGCTTTATCAGGCACAGGTGCTGATTACAAGAGAACGTTTTAATGAAGCGAAGTGGTATTTGGATAATTTGGCGCATTGGATGATGGGTGAAGGAATTCCTGCTGTGACACGCTGTTATTATCTATATCTGACAACGCTGTTTAATCGGGATGAAGATTATATAACAGGTGTTGTTGATGAGATACAGTCGATTTATGCCAATCATCCTCAAGATTGGTGGATTGCGTGGTTTTTAATGCATCTTGAAGACCGCTATATTAGAAGCAGCGAGTATAAATGGCAGTTTTTGGAGGAATTGTTTCAAAACGGCTGTACCAGTCCTGTTATGTTTTGCGAGGCAGTGCTGCTTTTGCAGGAAAATCCAACATTTTTGCTGCGGCTAAGTACTTTTGAGGAAATGGTTTTATGGAATGGTGCTAGAAATCATGTGCTGCACAGTGATTTGGTGGAGCAGCTTCAATATCTTGCGGCAAGAAAAAGAGAATATTCCCCGCTTTTATTTCGTATTTTATGTGAAGTTTATAAAGTGAGCAAATCGCCGCAGACAGTCGCAGCAATTTGCCGTCTGCTAATTATAGGGGATAAAAAAGGTGCAGCGTATTTTGAATGGTATGCGCTTGGTGTAGCGTATTCTGTTCGCGTGACGAAGCTGTATGAATATTATATGATGTCGCTGGAATTGGACAAAAGCGGCAGACCTAAGAAAAAAGGATTTGAAATCCCGCGCATGGTGTTGATGTACTTTGCTTATCAAAGTTCACTAAATTATATCTTAAATGCGTTTTTATATGCATATATTATGCGCAACAGCGAGAAATATTCTGATTTGGTGTCAAGCTATCGGATTGCGATTGAACGGTTTGTGGTCGATCAGATTCGTGCGGGGCATATCAATGAAAATCTTGCGTATTTGTATCGGCGTGTGCTTGTGCCGCAGATGGTAAGCGGTGACGCTGCATACGATTTTACGCCGCTATTGTTTATGCACCGTATTTATATAGAAGATCCACGTGTCAGAAATATTGTGGTGATTCATGAGAAAATTAATGGTGAAAGTTCCTATCCTGTAGGGAATGGCGTCTGCATGATACCAATTTACGGCAGCGAGTATAAGCTGTTTTTGCAGGATGAGAACGGTAATCGCTTTACTAAAAGCATTCCCTTTGAAAATTATCAGCTAATGGAACCAGAAAAAATGATTTCCTATGTTAGTGGATATATGCAGGGGCGGTTAAGCTT
>CBCOYO010000018.1:8880-14697 GCA_965114465.1 uncultured Lachnospiraceae bacterium | reverse complement strand
CTTTGATATTTATTTAAGCGAAATTGATAAAAATTATATTACAATTACGCCAGAGAATGTCAGACGGTTTAAAAATCTCGCAGAATCGCCGCAGGTAGTAGAGAGTTTTAAAAGGGAAATTCGGACAAGACTCTTGCGCTTTTATTATGATAATGATATGATTGGCGAGTTGGATGCGTTTTTGGAAGATATTGACGCGGAGGAAATGGAGTCGCAGGAGCGTGCAGAATTTATCCGTTTTATGGTGTCACGGGGGATGTTTGATAAAGCATATGTTTGGATGCGGCATTATGGGCTGACAGGAATTAATCATAAATCACTTGCACGGCTGGTCAGCAAACATATTACATCAGAGCAGTTTCGCTGTGAAGAATTTCTGATAAATGTGGCACATTATATTTATGTCAGCATGAAATATGATGAAAATATCCTGCGTTATTTAATGCTTCACTATGAGGGGCGGACAACGGAACTGCGGAATCTTTGGAAGTCTGCAATTGAACTGGAACTTGATACCAAAGATATTATGCACCGGATCTTAAAACAGATATCTTACACAGGAGTGTCGGTGCCGGAGAAAGATGAAATCCTGCTTATCTATGCAAAATATCCGGACAGGGACTGGGCGCTCGTGGAAGCGCTGCTAAAAGAATCGGCTTATGGATATTTTGTGCAGGGCGCAATCTTGCATCGCGGTGTATTTGACTGTATGTTTGCAGAATATTGTCAAAACAGGCTGCGTGATAGGGGCTGCAAGCTTGCTATTTTAAAATATGCCTCTGAAAATCAGGATTTTTTGGAGATCCTGCCGCGGCAGGGGGTTAATTTGCTGGTGCAGGAGCTTTTGCGTGAGGACAAGTATTTTTCCTTTTATCCAAGCCTTGCGGATATTGTGCCGGAACTGCATTATTTTAGAAACCGATTTTTTGTGGAATATCGGACAGTTCCGGAAACAAGAGTGTGTATTCACTATATTTTAGATGATTTTGGTGATGAAAAACTGGATTTTCGTTCGCAGGAGGAGAAGCAAACAAGTGCGGAGCATTATGAAATACAGGAAATGCGGGAGATGTACGAGGGGATTTATGTCAGCGCATTTCAACTTTTCCACGGAGAAGCACTGCAGTATTATATTACGGAAACTTATGCAGAGGAGGGGGCGGGCGTGCAAGAGCATATTACACACAGTGACACGATTTTCGGTGATTTTCAAAGCGAAAACGATCGGACACAAACAACCCAGGAGGGACGCTTTGATCTGTTGAATGATATTATGGTGGGAATCAGTATGCAGGACGAGGCGACAGCGGAGCAGTTGACAGAAGAATATCTGTATCAGGATTTTTGTGCACGGGAATTGTTTCATGTAATATAACTGGCGGATTTTTTTTGACAAAGTATTAGCGCTGACAAAAAATGGAGGTTATGGCTGCGATGTTTATTGACAAAGCACTAGAGCTGACAAAAAAGAATAAAGTAGTGATTGGCTTTGACTTGTGGAATGATTTTTCGCAGATCAGTTATTGCAGAGTGGATCAAAGTATGCCAGATACGCTGAGTATGGTAGTCGGTGAGGAACAGTATAATATTCCAACGGTGCTTTGCCGCATACCAGAGGATGAGAAAACGGTAACTTGGCTGATTGGGAAAGATGCGCAAAAAGCGGCGCAGGATGGACAAGGGACGTTGGTGCAGGATTTGCTGCTGCTTGCGGAGCAGAATGGAAGCATTTGTATCGAGGAGGATGAATACAATGCGGAAATGCTATTGGAATTATATATGCGCAAAGCGGTTGCACTTTTGGCGGCGTATATTAAAGTAGAAGATATCTGCGCAATTGCGTTTACCATGAAGGAGATGAAGCCGGCGCTGATGCATATAATCCGTAAGGCGGCAGGGCGTATGCGCTCTAAGAAAATGGAGATATATTTTCTTAGTCATGAAGATTGTTTCTTTCAATATATGATACATCAGCCGCAGGAAATGTGGGTGCACAATGTATTATTGTATGATTATGGAAAAGATGGTATCACAAGTTACAGCCTTCAGATGAACCGCAAAACAAATCCAGTTGCCTGTTTTATTGCAATGGAGGAATATCCGCAGATGAAAATGTTGGATACTTCAGAAATGACAGAGGAGGCGCAGGCGGATTTTTTCAAGCAGCTTGACACAACGCTTCTGGAGATAACGACAAGACAATGTGAGGAGCAGCTTGTGTCGTCGATTTTCCTTCTGGGAGATTATTTCTCAAAAGATTGGTGTCAGGAATCACTGAAATATATGTGCCGCAACAGGCGTGTTTTTCAAGGAAGTAATCTGTTTAGTAAGGGTGCATGTTATGGTGCGCGAGAGCGTGTAATGCCCTCGACGCTTTCTACATCTTATGTATATCTTTCTGATGATAAATTACGCGCAAATATTGGTATGAAATGCGATAAAGGGCGCGAGGAAATTTACCTGCCGATTCTGCACGCAGGGACAAACTGGTATGATGCCAAAATGGAATTGGACGTAATGCTGGTGAAAAATAATACTATTACACTGGTGATTTCGCCCGTGGACGGCGGCAAGGTAAGGATTGCGCAGATATCGCTGGAAGGGCTGACGGTACGAGGGAATAAGACAAACCGTGTGGGGCTTTTATTCTTTATGGAGGATGCGCAGTTTGTGCAGATAGAGATTCGGGATAAAGGATTTGGGGAAATTTTTCCTTCTACGGGGCAGGTCTGGCGGGAGTGTCTTCCGCTGGAATTTCAATAACTTGAAATGGGAGTTCTTTGATGAATAATGTATGCTTATGTGTAGGAAACTATGCAAAAACACCGTATTATGTCAAAATTTCTGATATTTCTCTGTATTCTATAGAGGAATTGTGTTATTATTTTATGGATAAAGTATATTTGCTGGATGATTCGATTGTGACGGCGGAGTTGGTGCGGTGGATTAAATTGGAGTGCGGACTTACGGAACTAGCAGAGGAATTGGAGATTTTTGTTAGAAAACGGATGTCTGCGGCGTCTTTTGTTACAACAATTCTCGAAAGAACAAATATGTATGACGAGAGTACCATAAAACGGATTGAGCAAATCCTAAAAGAACAGGCGAATTTATCTAGTACCGATCGATATCGGAAACAGGCGGAATATCTCTATAAACAGGGACGTTATCGTCAGGCGCTAATTATCTATTCGGAGCTTTTGGATTATCTGCCTAAGCGCGATAATCTGGCAAGGGCGCAGCTTTACTATAATATTGCGACGATCTATGCAATGGATTTTGCATACAGCAAGGCGGCGGACTTCTATTATGAATCGTATCGGCTTTATCCGGACAGACAGGCAAGACTTGCATATATTTTGGCGTGCAGAAGATCCATGTCCGATTATGTATATGGAAGCTTTAAACGGGAAAATCCTGACTGGGAGGAGGATTTTCGGGAAATAGAGGAACAGTGTGCCCGTGTGGAGGAGCGGTGGCATACATCAAAGGAGAAAGCAATGCTGACAGAGTTGTTTACATATCGGGATCAGGGGCAGACAGAAGAATATTATCAAATGGCAGGCGCGCTTCTGCGGCAGCTAAAGCGTGATTATAAGCACCAAACCCAAGTGTAGAATTGCAGCAGAGGAAAACGGGTTTTATTGGAAAGGGGTTATATTGTATATGGGATTACTGGGGAAAGTAAAAGGTTTTTTTCGGCGGAAAGAGGAGGAGGAAGAAGTTTACCGTCCAGAATGGGAGGAGGCAAGTCTAAAACGTGATGATGTTGATATCCATGACAGCCAACAGCGTGAAGATTATGTAACCGCCTGTATGGAGCAGATGGCGGAGGCGTCCAAGGAATTGGAAACACTTGGCGGTGTATACAATCTAGTTACATCTTATCTTACCGATATGGAGGAAATCGAGGCGCTCCCTGACGATATGAAGAACCAACTGCGGGAGTACGCGAAAAAAATTGTCGAATTGGAGGGCAATAAAGAGAAACTCCGTGAAAAAAGAATGATAATGACCAATGAGGAATATCTGCGTATGGAGCGTATGGAACAATATATGCCAGAGGGGTATGAGCGGCTGCGGCAGGCAGAGGATTATCAAGTGCTTGTAAAAAAAGATTTGGGCAGGCTTGACGGCGAGAAACATGCCTATTATTTCCGCAAAAACGAGCTGACAACTTCGCAGACTAATATGAAAGGAATTGCGGTGATTTGTACCGGAGCAATGCTGTTTTTAATTGTTTTACTGGCGGTTATCAGTTCTATGTGGAATTTGGATGTACAGTTGGGATATGTGATTGCCGTTTTAATCGCAGCAATTACCTTAACAACAGTGTATGTAAAGTTTCACGAGTCACAGAAAGAATTGCTCCGTGTGGACAATGCAATTAACCGTTTGGTGCTTTTGCAGAATACTGTTAAAATCCGCTATGTGAACAATACAAACTTGTTAGAGTATTTATATGTGAAATATGACGTTGACAGCTCTGGCGAGTTAAAAAAATTATGGGATAAATATTTAGCGGAAAATATACAGCGGGAACAAGAACGCCAGATGCAGTTGGATATGGATCACCATCAAACGGCTCTTGTGAAAATGCTGCGCAAATGCAGAATCCAAGATCCGAATATTTGGCTTCACCAAGCAGAGGCGTTAATTGACAATAAGGAAATGGTTGAAATTCGTCATGGATTGATTATCCGTCGTCAGAAGTTAAGGAAACAAATGGAGTACAATGCAAAAGCGGCGCAGGAGGCACAGGATGAGGTAAAAGATATTGTCAATCAATATCCTGAGTATGCAAAAAGAATCTTGGAGCTGGTATCTAGCTATGAAAAGGATTTGTCATATCAGCCAACAAATAATTATGATGAGGATTTCAATGATTAGCGCATAAGCAGGAGATTTGGAAGCTTTGAGAAAGTTTATAAATCAAGATGTTTTAAATAAGATGTTTTAATAAGATAGTTAAATTAAGGTATTTTAAATTAGAAGGGAGAAAATAAAGATGAAAGAATTTAAACCAATTAAAGAGGGCAAGGTACGTGAGATATATGACAATGGGGATAGCTTAATTCTTGTTGCAACAGACAGAATATCTGCATTTGATGTGATTTTAAAGAATAAAATTGTGCATAAAGGTGCAATTCTTACGCAGATGTCAAAATTTTGGTTTGACTTTACAAAAGATGTAGTGCCCAATCATATGATTAGCATGGATGTAAAGGATATGCCTGAATTTTTCCAGAAGGAGCAGTTTGATGGCAACAGCATGATGTGCCGCAAGTTAGAAATGCTGCCAATTGAATGTATTGTGCGCGGTTATATTACGGGCAGCGGCTGGGCAAGCTATCAGGAAAATGGCACTGTATGCGGCATAAAACTGCCAGAGGGCTTAAAGGAATCTGAGAAGCTTCCAGAGCCGATTTATACGCCGAGCACAAAGGCAGAAATTGGACTGCACGATGAGAATATTTCGTTTGAGAAAAGTATAGAGGTGTTAGAGAAGCTTTATCCCGAAAAAGGACGTATGTATGCAGAAAAAATAAGGGATGTAACCATTGCGCTTTACAAAAAATGTGCAGAATATGCATTAAGCAAAGGCATTATTATTGCGGATACAAAATTTGAATTTGGGTTAAATGAGCAAGGCGAGATTGTGCTTGGGGATGAAATGTTAACGCCAGACAGCTCCCGTTTTTGGCCGCTTGAGGGCTACGAGGCAGGCAAGGGACAGCCTTCGTTTGATAAACAGTATGTAAGGGATTGGCTGAAGGCAAATCCAGACAGTGATTATCTGCTGCCGGAGGAGGTTGT
>CBCOYO010000018.1:0-8780 GCA_965114465.1 uncultured Lachnospiraceae bacterium | reverse complement strand
TGCGGACGGAAAACGGGAAGGATTGCGGAGATTTATGTATAATGAGAATTTAGGAAGCAGGCTGGAGGAAACAGGACTAAAAGAGGAATGCGGCGTCTTTGGCATTTATGATTTTGACGGCAGAGATATTGCTTCCACAATCTACTATGGGCTGTTTGCGCTGCAGCATAGGGGACAGGAAAGCTGCGGCATTGCAGTAAGTGAAACAGGCGGGCCTAAGAGAAAAGTGACTTCCTATAAAGGAATGGGACTGGTAAATGAAGTGTTTACTCAAGAGGGATTGGATGCCATGAAGGGAGATATCGGCGTGGGACATGTGCGCTATTCCACCGCTGGTGCTTCTACGCGGGAAAATGCACAGCCGCTGGTCTTAAACTATGTAAAAGGTACATTGGCACTGGCACACAATGGTAATTTAATTAATGCTGATGTACTGCGGCATGACTTGGAGTACACGGGCGCAATTTTCCAGACAACGATTGACTCAGAGGTTATTGCATATCATATCGCAAGGGAACGTCTACAGACAAAAACGGCGGAGGAAGCAGTAAACAGAGCCTGCCGCAAGTTGGAGGGGGCATATTCGCTTGTTGTAATGAGTCCAAGGAAGTTGATAGGCGCAAGAGATCCTTATGGCTTTAAGCCCCTCTGCATTGGAAAGCGGGAAAACAGTTATATTATTACATCAGAGTCCTGTGCATTGGATACCATTGGCGCAGAGTTTGTGCGGGATGTGCTTCCCGGTGAAACTGTAACAATTACGCCAGAGGAAGGGATTGTTTCGGATTTGTCGCGCGCGCTGCCTCAAAATGAGGAAGCAAGATGTATTTTTGAGTATATCTATTTTGCAAGACCTGACAGCACGATTGATGGTGTCGGCGTCTATTCGTCCAGGATTCAAGCAGGGCGGTTTCTTGCTATGGATTGCCCTGTGGAGGCGGATCTGGTGGTAGGTGTGCCGGAATCGGGCAACGCTGCGGCATTGGGATATTCGTTGCAATCTGGTATACCGTATGGCACTGCTTTTGTGAAAAATGGATATGTGGGCAGAACATTTATTAAGCCAAAGCAGAGCAATCGTGAGTCTGGCGTGCGTGTAAAGCTGAATGTATTAAAAGAAGCCGTGAACGGCAAACGTGTGATTATGATTGATGATTCGATTGTGCGGGGAACAACTTCGGACAGAATTGTAAGAATGCTACGAGAAGCCGGTGCAAAAGAGGTGCATGTGCGTATTAGTTCACCGCCGTTTTTGTGGCCATGTTACTTTGGAACGGATGTTCCTGCACGGGAGCAGTTAATTGCATACAATAAGACAGTAGACGATATTCGGAAAATAATTGGTGCGGATTCCTTGGGATATCTTGCGTTAGAACGTCTTACGGAAATGGTAAAAGGGCTGCCGATCTGTACAGGCTGTTTTACAGGGAAATATCCAATAGAGCCGCCAGTAGGCGATATTCGGGGCGAATACGAGGCATAAAAGGAGGTAATTTATGAGTACAGACGGATACACAAGTCCCCTTTCAGAGCGTTATGCAAGTAAGGAGATGCAGTATATTTTTTCACAGGATATGAAGTTTAAAACGTGGCGGCGGCTGTGGATTGCGCTTGCAGAAACGGAGATGGAGCTTGGATTAAGTGAAAATGGTAATCCGGTAATTACACAGGAGCAGATTGACGAGTTAAAGGCACATGCTGAGGACATTAATTATGACGTGGCAAGGGAACGCGAGAAACTTGTGCGCCATGATGTAATGAGCCATGTGTATGCATATGGACAGCAGTGCCCAAAGGCAGCAGGAATTATTCATCTAGGGGCAACCTCCTGCTATGTTGGTGATAATACGGATATTATTATTATGAATGAGGCATTAAAGCTTGTTCATAAAAAGCTGGTGAATGTAATTGAGGAACTTGCAAAATTTGCCGATCAATACAAGAATCTTCCGACGCTTGCCTTTACACATTTTCAACCCGCACAGCCTACAACAGTAGGGAAGCGTGCAACGCTTTGGTTGCAGGAGTTTTTAATGGATTTAGAGGATTTGGAATATGTGACAGGTAGTTTAAAGCTGCTTGGCTCTAAGGGAACAACCGGTACACAGGCAAGTTTTTTGGAATTGTTTAATGGGGATCAGGAAACCATTGATAAAATCGATCCTATGATTGCGGCAAAAATGGGATTTCAGGAGTGCTATGCGGTATCTGGCCAGACCTATTCCCGTAAGGTAGATACAAGAGTGGCAAATATTTTGGCAGGTATTGCGGCAAGTGCGCATAAAATGTCGAATGATATCCGTTTACTGCAACATTTAAAAGAGGTGGAAGAACCGTTTGAAAAGAATCAGATTGGCTCATCCGCAATGGCTTATAAGAGAAATCCTATGCGTTCGGAGCGGATTGCATCACTGTCACGCTATGTAATGATAGATGCGTTAAATCCGGCAATTACTTCTGCAACACAGTGGTTTGAGCGGACTTTGGACGATTCGGCAAATAAGCGTCTTTCGATACCAGAGGGATTTCTTGCAGTTGATGGGATTCTTGACCTTTGTCTAAATGTTGTGGATGGGCTTGTGGTATATGACAAGGTGATTACAAAGCATATGCTTGCCGAACTGCCGTTTATGGCAACAGAGAATATTATGATGGATGCGGTTAAAAACGGCGGCAACCGACAGGAACTCCACGAGAAAATTCGGACACTTTCTATGGAAGCAGGCAAAAATGTAAAAGTAGAAGGGAAAGATAACAATTTACTGGAATTAATTGCAGCAGATCCAGAATTTAATTTGACATTAGAACAGTTACAGGCTACAATGGAACCGTCCAAGTATGTGGGGCGTTCTCCGATTCAAGTAGAGAATTTCCTTAAAAAAGTAGTACAGCCTGTATTGGAGAAGAATAAGGCAGAATTGGGAATTAAGGCTGAAATAAACGTGTAAAAACGGGAGGTAAATACAATATGGTAAAAGCAGTAGTAGGAGCAAACTGGGGCGATGAAGGAAAGGGGAAGATTACAGATATGCTTGCCCGCGAGGCTGACATTGTAATCCGCTTTCAGGGAGGAGCAAATGCAGGACATACAATTGTAAATAATTATGGTAAGTTTGCGCTGCATACACTTCCGTCAGGTGTGTTTTACAGTCATACCACCAGTATTATTGGGAATGGTGTGGCATTAAATATTCCTGTTTTAATGCAGGAGATCAATTCCATCACAAGCAGAAATGTACCGATGCCAAAGATTTTGGTTTCGGACAGGGCGCAGATTGTAATGCCGTATCATATACTTTTTGATCAGTATGAGGAGGAGCGACTTGCTGGCAAATCATTTGGTTCAACAAAATCGGGTATTGCGCCGTTCTATTCGGATAAGTATGCAAAAATTGGTTTTCAGGTAAGTGAATTGTTTGATGATGCACTGCTCAAGGAAAAGGTGGAGCGCGTCGCAGAGCAGAAAAATGTGATTTTGGAACATTTGTATCATAAGCCTGCAATTAATACGGATGAACTTTTAGATACCTTACATCAATATCGGGATATGATTGCGCCATTTGTATGTGATGTATCAGAATTTTTGGATGAAGCGTTAAAGGCAGGAAAAAATATTTTATTAGAAGGGCAGCTTGGGACATTAAAAGACCCTGATCATGGAATTTATCCAATGGTTACTTCCTCATCAACGCTTGCGGCGTTTGGTGCAATTGGTGCAGGCATCCCGCCATATGAGATTAAGGAGATTTATACGGTCTGTAAGGCATATTCTTCAGCAGTCGGTGCAGGCGCTTTTGTTTCGGAGATTTTCGGTGATGAGGCTGAGGAATTGCGGCGCAGAGGCGGCGACGGCGGAGAGTATGGTGCAACAACAGGACGCCCTAGAAGAATGGGTTGGTTTGACTGTGTGGCATCGAAGTACGGCTGCCGTTTGCAGGGAACAACGGATGTATGCTTTACCGTTTTGGATGTGCTGGGATATCTGGATGAAATTCCGGTTTGTACAGGATATGAGATTGACGGCAAGGTGACAACACAGTTCCCAGTTACGGCAAAGCTGGAAAAGGCAAAACCTGTGTTGACGACGCTAAAGGGCTGGAAAAGTGATATTAGAGGGATTCAGAACTATGAGGATCTTCCAGAGAACTGCAGAAAATATATTGAGTTTATCGAAGAGCAGATTGGATATCCGATTACACTTATTAGCAATGGACCAGCAAGAGATGATATTATTTATCGGAAAAGCAAATTGAAGTAATAAGAGCCTGTCTTAAATCTGCTTTTTGCCAGATGTGTGAATACGATATTATAGCGTCGTTATGCAGATGGTGGAAATGAGATTTTAGACAAGATCTAAGATAGAAATGCAGAAAAAGAGGGGCTGTCGGAAAAGGAGCGCATTTGCCGATAGCCCCTTTTTTGTGCATATGCCGATGCAGAGGAAATATGGGGGTGTCGCATTAAGGAGAATTTATACAACATAGCATAATACCATGCTGCGTTTTATGCAATATCTTGTATCATCAAGGCTTATTGCGACAGCCCCGCGTCGGCGGTGTGCGAGTAGGGGAAGTAAACTTCTCTACTTGTATAGAGTAAAGGAGGTAATGATGTCTGTAAGGATTTTTGCGATGACGCATAAGCGTTTTGAAGTGCCTAACGATCCTATGTATATTCCAATGCATGTAGGTCATGCCAGTGCGAAAGAGGAATTTGGCTATCTGGGGGACGATACAGGGGATCATATTTCGAATTTAAACTGTTATTATGCGGAATTATCCGGCGTGTACTGGGTGTGGAAAAATTTTCACAGTGCGGATTATGTGGGAATTTGTCATTATCGACGTTTTTTAACAAACGAGGAGGGATATGTTTTTTCTGAGAGCGAGTATAAGGAAATTTTACAAAACTTTGACATTGTAACAACCAAACAATTAGAACTGCCCAATTCTTATCATTATGGTTTTGGGGCACACCACAATATTCACACACTGGATGAAACAGGGCGCATTATACAGGAAATTTATCCAGAGTATGCGGATACGTTTTATCGTCTTGTTATGCAGAATAAAACATATTTTGGAAATATTATGGTTGCAAAAAAAGAATTGTTTGATGCGTATGCCCAGTGGCTGTTTACCATATTTTTTGAATTGCAAAAACGGATTGATTTGACATTCGCAGACGATTACCATAAAAGAGTGTTTGGATTTATCTCAGAATTTCTGCTTTATGTGTGGGTGACTGTGCGCGGACTGCGTGCCTTTGAGTGCAGAGTGGCGATAATTGGCGAAAAAATGGAAACCAGAGAAGTTAAGGATAAAATGGCATTGTTTTTTCAGAAAAAAGACGCAGCAGGTGCGAAAGCGTATTTTTCGGAATGTTTGAAAGTAAGACCAGATGTATTAATGGAAGCATCGGATATTACGGGGGAGTGTAAGATTTGCTTGCAGGCCGTATCAACGGCAAATTTAGAACTTGCGCAGTATGGAAGTAGTTTTCTGGATAGAATCTGTGAATACAGTGCAGTTATGCGATACTTTCGTGGGTTGAATGATATTGTGGTAAAGTGTATTAGTGCAGATGTAGAAGCGGAAGCAGTACAGTGGTTTCATGCGCAAGGGGTAAGTGATATCGCATTGCAGGCAGCCGTAAGGATTTACGCACCAGATGAAATTGTACGACAGAACGTATATGAGAAATTAGCACAATATTGTTTATAATAGGGAATAGTTATGGTTTCTTAGAATTTGGCAAATATGCCGCTTACAGAAGAATATAGTAGTTTTTGTCTGTTTCGTATTTTTCAACATATTGCATAGCTTCTAGGAATGATAGAGATATCTTAAAATACACTTTATTGTTCCAAGGAACTAATTAAATGTTATTTCTTAACAGTTCCTAATTTTAAGAAAGGAGGATATGCATTCAGTATGGGAAATACATATGCATATGTGCGTGTCAGCACAAAGGAACAAAACGAAGGCAGACAGTTAATTGCAATGGAGGAGATGCAAGTACCCAAGAAAAATATTTATATTGACAAGCAGTCAGGAAAAGATTTTGCGCGTCCTATGTACCAGAGAATGTTGAAGAAACTAAAGGAGAACGATTTACTTTATATTAAGAGCATTGACCGCCTTGGCAGAGATTATCAAGAGATTTTGGAGCAGTGGAGAATTTTAACCAAAGAGAAGAAAATTGATATTGTTGTATTAGATATGCCCTTATTAGATACAAGAAAGGGCAAGGATTTAATGGGAACGTTTATCGCGGATTTAGTGCTGGCGCTGCTAAGTTATGTAAGTGAAAATGAGCGCCATAATATCCGCAGCCGGCAAAAGGAGGGGATAGAAGCAGCCAAAAGGAAAGGAACGCATTTGGGAAGACCACAGAATCCGGTTCCTAAAAATTTTATACATATATACCATAAGTGGCTTGCCAAGGAAATTACAGCAAAGAAGGCGGCAAGTCTGTGTAACCTGACAACGGATACATTTTATCGGCGTGCAAGAAAGCAGAAGGAAATCGAATTGCTTCATTCTTGACAAACAATTGTTATTTCCGTTGTAATTGTTATTTCTGTTGTAAAAATTTGTTTGGTAAGTCTGTTTGATAAGAGAAAAAAATATTGTTTTTGCGAATGTGCGGGAAAGGAAAAGTTATGGAAAGTCAAGTGGATAATACATATCACAATGAAGATATTGATACAAATTCAAAAAGTACAGAAGAAGTAGAATCTATATTTGATATTATTTTCTCGTATATGGAACAGATAAATAGATTGCAGATGCAGTTTCACCCTTTAATTGAAGCCGCTAAAGGCAGTGAATGCGCTGAGGTATTTAGCAAATATAGTGCAGAGGCAGATAAAATTTATGCACAGGTACAGACAAAGCGAAAAAGAACGCTGAATTATGGGATTACTTATCCGCCGCGATTTTTTGCAGTGAGTCGTAGCAGCAGACACACTGTCGAGGTGGATAAAAACCGCGCAGTAGCAACTGTCTATACAGAAACTGAGGGGAATGGAGGGTTGGATTATCAGTTTCGGCTTGTGAAAAAAGATGGGGAGTGGTTAATGAATAGTATAAAACAGCGATACCATTCTTCCGACAGAACGATAGAATACCAGTGGCAGAACTGTTATTTTTAGAAAAATAATAGTTGTATACAATAGTTGGCACGTTAGAATAATTCTGGATTCATAAATGCAGATATCGTAACATTTTTTCAATATCTGAATATAATAATATCATTGGATTGGAAAGGATGATTTTATTATGCAGATATATGTAGTCAAGCAGGGGGACAGCTTGGAAAGCATAGCAGCAATTTTTGCGGTAGATGCGGAAGAGATTGCTTATGCGAATCAGTTAGTTTCGCCTTATCAATTAGCCATTGGGCAGGCGTTATTAATACCAGAAATAGAGCAAATCCGTCAAAAAAGAGCAGTTTATGTTAATGGTTATGCCTATCCTTATATACGAAATGATGTGCTAACAGAAACACTGCCATATTTAACGAATATTTCTGTGTTTTCCTATGGATTTACTGTGAATGGAGAATTGGTTTCGCCGCAGACAGATGACAGTCGGATGATCAATGAAGCATGGTTGCAAGGTGTAGCACCGTTAATGGTATTGACGCCGTTTGATCAGTCAGGAATGTTTAACAATTACTTAATTAGCGAGATTACACATAATATGGAAGCACAACAGCATCTAATTGACCAGATGCTTGCAGCAATGGAAGTAAAAGGCTTTGCCGGAATAGACATTGATTTTGAGTATATTCTGCCGCAGGATCGGGTAGCATATGCGGAATTTGTCGCCAATGTAAGAGCGCAGGCAGCCCCACTGGGATATCCTGTTTCCGTAGCGCTTGCACCAAAAACTTCCGCGAATCAGAAAGGTCTTTTATATGAAGGAAAAGATTATAAACTGTTAGGAGAAGCAGCAGACAGCGTATTGCTAATGACCTATGAATGGGGATATACATATGGGCCGCCAATGGCAGTAGCGCCGATTAATAAGGTGCGTGAAGTTGTGGAATATGCCGTTACAGAAATTCCTACGGAGAAAATTGATTTAGGGATTCCTAATTATGGATACGATTGGACGCTCCCTTTTGTGAAAGGTACTTCTAAAGCCCGTACTATCGGGAACGTGGAGGCAGTAGAGATTGCTGTTGCAAACAATGCTGTCATAGAATTTGATCAGACTGCAATGTCACCGTTTTTCCATTATGAAAAAGATGGCGTGCAGCATGAAGTGTGGTTTGAGGATGTGAGAAGCATTAAGGAGAAATTTCATTTAATTACAGAATATGGGCTGCGTGGAATGGGTTACTGGCAGGTTATGAAACTGTTTCGGGCAAATTGGCTTTTGCTTGCGGATACATTTGAGATTATAAAGTAATTGGGAGTTTGCGTTATTGGTAAACTTTAACGTTTACCAGCGTATATTTTGTTATACTGAACGGCAGAAAGATTTGCCGTTCAGCTATGCAAGCCGCACGTTGTAAAGCGGTAATTTTCCTTCGTGCGGCTGTGTGCATTTTGTTATGCTAAGCGCCAGTCTTTTTGACGCTTAGTATATTATTGTTTAATTCGATCAATCTCTGCCAGATTTACACCTAGACTTGCCAGTGTAATTTTGAGTTCAATATATCGTTTGTGCATGGAATCATATGTGTCGGGATTTGTTTGTAACAGTTCAGATAGCCCATTGAACTGTTACATATCCAGCCATTGGAAATCGCTTCGCGATGGGCTGGAT
>CBCOYO010000017.1:0-34546 GCA_965114465.1 uncultured Lachnospiraceae bacterium | reverse complement strand
CTACAGACTATTTGCAAGTTATTTCGGGACAGTTCCTAATCATAATATACGAAAACATATGAAAAAATATAGGAAAAGGTGATAGAAATGGGGCAATCAGATAATTTTATAGAATCTGTTGAAAATGTACGGGCAATGAATAACTGGCTGGATTGGTCATTGGATACAAGCATTACGAAAGATGAAGTGTTTAAAGAAATGCTTAAGTTCAAATGGACGGCAGCGATACTGCTCAAAAATTGTATTCCAGAGTATAAGGACTTAAATCCTTTGGATATCGCGAAGCTGATTAAAAATGAACGTGACAGGGGTGAGCAGAGTGATGAGGATATTCTTCAGGACGAGATCGATCTGATTAGCGGTATCGAAGGCACTGGGGTAGAGAAAAATACAATAAAGGATCTTACATTTAGGGTATATTCAAGTGTAAATAGTTTGTTTATTAATTTGATAACAGTCAACTTTGAGATGCAGAACAAATTTCAAGTGAAAAAACCAAATACAATTTCACGCGCAGTCTACTATGCAGCATCTGGTTTAAGAGAAACTGTTGCAGCGGGAGATAAGGAATATGCGAACATCCACAAAGTTTATACGATATGGCTGTGTGCGGAAAATGTAACGTTCCACAATGAAATGGATACAGCATTTATTCGTAGGCAAGAGAATATAAACTATGCCTATAAGCATAGATTTGGTATATTTCGGTTTTATGATGAACTGCCGGGGAAGACTTACAGCCGTGATGAGGAAGCAGACCTGATGGAGATTATTATGGTGGATTTAAAGGTTTTAACGGATAAAGTAAAGGATGTGCAGGAGGGCTGTGCAACGGATGATGAAAGAGTAATGCTGGAGTCGATCTATAACATTCAGGATGCTATAGAAATGATGGAACAGGTATACAAGGTTGATTTGACAAGCTTTGAGAAAGGGGTGGCAAGTAAAATGAGTTTAGTGGAAAAACTTGCAGAACGAGAGAGAGAACTAGAGGAGCAGAAGAAATTGAATGAGGAGCAGCAGAAAGTGAATGAGGAGCAATACAAAACAATTGAACAGCTAAAGAAATTAGTCGCAGAATTACAAGGAAAGATACAACTCTCTTAGAGAATGGCATTAGGTGTATACAATTGCCAGAATAAAGGAATACCGAAAGAATTGAAGGAAAATAACAGAAGGGGGCATTTGTATGGATTTGAAGCCATTGCCAGTAGGTGTCGATAGTTTTGAACATTTAATAACGAGAGGATATTATTTTATAGACAAAACATGGTTTATAAAGGAACTGTTGGATAAAAAAGGAAATGTCAACTTGTTCACACGTCCACGGCGCTTTGGCAAGACGCTGAATATGAGTATGATCCAGTATTTTTTTGAGGATATGCGTACAGATGATGGGGAGAAAAAGGATAATGCGTATCTTTTTGAGAATATGCGGATTATGGAGGCAGGGGAAGCTTACCTTGTGCATATGGGAAGTTATCCAGTGATTAACCTTACGCTGAAAGATGCGAAACAGCCAGATTTTGAACTTGCGTATGAGGCGATTAAGCGGCAGATCGCTGATGCGTATTTTCGCCACCGCTATATTCTTCGGGCGGAAAGCCTGTCTGAGAAAAAGGAAGAATATCTAAACATTATGAGGCGGACGGCGGACAGGTCTGATTACAATCAGTCCATTCAATTTTTGTCACAATGCCTTGAATTATATTATGGGAAAAAAGTGATTATTTTAATAGATGAATATGACGTGCCGCTTGAGAATGCGTTTACACAGAATTTTTATAATGAGATGGTTGGTTTTATCCGTTCCTTATTTGAGTCTGCTTTTAAATCAAACAGCAGTCTGGAATTTGCGGTGATAACAGGCTGTCTGCGCATCTCAAAGGAGAGTATTTTTACCGGTTTGAATAATCTTGAAGTGATATCCATACTTGACTGGAATTACGATGAATACTTTGGTTTTACCAAGGAGGAAGTTCGCAGGCTTTGTAAAGACTGCAGATTGGAACACAAGTACGACCTGATCAAAGAATGGTACAACGGTTACCTTTTTGGAAATACAAATGTGTATAATCCATGGAGTGTTATCCGATATGTGAAAGCTTTAACAAGCCACGAGGATGAATTTCCTCATTCGTATTGGGCAAATACTTCCTCAAATACGGTTGTGCGCAGGCTGATTGATATAGCGGATGACAGCGTAAAGAGTGAACTGGAAGACCTAATTGACGGTGGGACTGTCGAAAAGCCCGTTCATGAGGACATTACCTATGGGGAAGTGTACGAAAACATGGATAATTTGTGGAATTTTATGTTTTTTACGGGATATTTCAAGAAAGTGGACGAGCGCATGGGAGAGGAGGATATACGATATTTGACACTTGCAATCCCTAATAGGGAGGTGCGTTATATTTTCCGTGAAAAAATTATGGCATGGTTCGATCAAAAAATTAGGGAACGTGACCTTACTCGGCTGCATACCGCCTTTGTTAATAAGGATACCCAGACATTGCAGGAAGAATTGACGAATATTTTATATGAAACAATCAGTTCCTTTGACGAGAGTGAAAATTATTATCATGGACTGGTGGCTGGGCTGCTATCAGGCATGAAAGGCTATCGTACAAAATCCAACCGTGAAACAGGCAAAGGCAGATGCGATCTGTTTGTAAAGCCAGTGTCGCGCCGGAAAGAGGCGTTTATTGTAGAATTTAAGACCACGAAGCGGATAAAGGAACTCGAAAAAAAGGCGGAAGAAGCATTGCAGCAGATTGACGATAAAAAATACATTATGGAACTTGAGGAGGACGGCTATGACATTGCAAGCAGTTATGGTATTTCATTTTGCGGAAAAGACTGCTGTGTTATGCTTCGAGAAGGGACAGCGCCGTGTTGGTAACGGGTTCATATAAATAAGGGCGCACAACAAAAATATTTTGAAACCTTTTCTCCATTGATTACCCTATATAAGTGAAGGGAGCAATTCTTTCAATTATATAGGGTACTCTATTATCTGGCTGTTTTCATGAGGGCGGCTGGAAGTAACTGGAGGTTATCAATGAGCCAAGAAGAACTAAAACAGTATATTGATGCATATGGCAAGGATTTATTTTCGTTTTGCTGCTCGGTGACACGTAGTTGTCAAGAAGCGGAAGACTTATATCAAGATACTTTTCTCAAACTATATGAATTGCGGGAAAATCTTGTAATTGAGAAAAATCCTAAAAGTTTTCTAATGGGAATTGCTGTTAACCTTTACCGCAACTACAAGCGCAAGCTATCCATTCGGAAAAGGATTATCGGCGTACCGTGGTCTGTGGAGGAGATGGCAGCAGGCAGCGAATCAGGTGTAGTATTAAGGGAAGCAGCAGGAAGTGCTGTAGTTGTTCCAAGAGATATTCCAACACAGGGCAGACTGACAGAAGAACAGATTGTCTTACAAGAGGAATGTTATTTGGTGCGCAGTATTGTTAGTACGCTGCCGGATAAATATAGGCTTCCAATACTGATGTTCTATATGGAGGAACTGTCCCTTGCAGAAACGGCATCCATATTAAAACTGCCCGAGGGCACTGTAAAGAGCAGGATTTTCAGAGCGAAAAAAATCTTAAAGCAGAAATTGGAAAGGCAGGGGTATCATTATGAAAAATAATCTAGATGAATTGTTAAAAAATGCGCTTATTCCAATGGATGTGCCGGATAAGCGGTTAAATCAGCAGGTTCTCTTGGCGGCAAAGGAGAGGAAATCTATGAAAAATCAAAGAAAAGTTCCGGCTGTTGCAGCAGCGGCAATCGGTGTTGTATTATTGGGATCAATTACCGTAGCGGCAGCGCATCGCTATTTAAGTCCGTCCGAGGCAGCAATAGAAATAGAAGATAATACGCTGAAAAATGCGTTTCTTAGTGAAAATGCGGTGTTGGTTAATGAAACACAGGAGAGCGGCGGCTACCGCATTACATTATTAGGAAGCGTTGCAGGTAAAAATATTACTGATGATCTGGTAATGAACGGGGGGATTCCCAAGGACGACAGAATTTATACCGTTGTTGCGATTGAACACGCAGATGGTACGCCAATGACGCCCACGAGTTCCGATGATTATGGAAAAGAACCGCTTTACGTATCCTGCTATATCCGTGGATTAAATCCGAATCGGTACAGCTCTGTGAGTATGAACGGTGCATACACTGCTTTTGTAAAAGATGGAATTGAGTATCGCGTATTATCTATGGATAATATTGAAATATTTGCGGATAAAGGCATTTATGTCGGCGCTAGCACAGGTTCTTTTTATGATATGCAGGCATACAATTATGACGAGTCCACTGGAATTATGACCCGCAATGAAAATTATACAGGCGTAAATGCGTTGTTTGAACTGCCAATGGATAAGAGCAAGGGCGATCCGGCGGCAGCGCAGGCATATTTGGAAAGATTAGAAAAGGAATGGAAAGGGTCGGATGAACCGCTTGAAATGACAGAAACAAATAAGGCAGTTGAAGCGTTTATGCAGAAAATTACACCAGAAAGTCTTGACGAATATGCACAGCCGATAGAATCGACAAGAGCAACCTATACACCAGATAAGGAAGGGATTGTAAATTGTACGAGTGCATTCGGAAGTGTGATGAAGCAGATTACACCAGAGGATATAGTAGGAAGGTATATGATAGACGGGTATTCCTGCGGTGACGACGGGTTGAAAGATTTATTGATTGATGTAACGGTTTTAAATGAGGATGGTACAGTAACCTATGTGGTATATCAGCCAAAGGGGAATCCATAGATTGACGGGGTAATAATGTATAAAGAATACCAGCCAAAAGGAAATTAAAAAGCAGAAGATTCTATAATCAATGGATTAGTGCTGCCGTGTTTGGAATTAATCAGTTCCCTTATGCGGCAGCACTAAGGGGCTGTCGCATTAAGTCAAATGTATACAAGATATTCTAACAACATATTGCGATTGATACTATATCTTGTACAATCAGAATTTATTGCAACAGCCCCTGATATATGGAATAAAAGATACAAGTGCCTGTGTTTGTGATATTGCCTTGGCAATTTGCAATTTGCACTCTCAGAAAAATATTCTGCGCCAAACATCAGGGTATTTCGTGCGGGTTAAATTAGGACAACAATGCATATTCTGCATAGCGCCCTTTGGTTTCTTTTTTCACTTCATAAAGTGCTTCGTCTGCGTGGCTTAAAAGTTCCGAAATATCTGCGCTGCGGTTATCTGTCCAAGCATATCCGCACGAGGCGCTGACAATCTTAGATTGTGAATCGGAGAGTGCGACAGGCGCATTGCCGATTGCTTCATAGAACATATTTAGATAGCGGATAATTTCGGCTTTATCTGCACAATCATAGATCATCATACAAAATTCATCACCAGAGCGTCTTGCAGTAAGGAAATGTTCCTGCGGCATGGAATGCATTGTCGCAGAAAAATGCTGCAAGTAGCGGTCGCCAATATCATGTCCAAAGGTATCGTTAATGGACTTAAAGTAGTCTAAATCAATCATTACAACGGCACATAGTTTGCCAGCAGGTATTTGTTGTATTTTTTCGGATGCTAAATCTTTAAAATAGCGAAATTTGTAAAGTCCTGTAAGTGCATCATGGGTATTTTCATAATGCATCTGAATCTTTTCAATAATATCCTTTGAAACATCCGTAATTACACCAAGATAACCTTTGGCAGATTTTGACATATGAATTCGGATATATTTTGCGTCGCTCATCTGAAAAATATCGCTTTCTCCATCAATAGGATGTTCCATAATCCGATGGATATAGTGGTCAAACAGGGTGGCATTTTGACAAAGGATAGAAGCCTGCTTGTCGTCAATATCCAAAAGCTCCTTTAAGCCAGAGGTAATAAATACGGGATTTGCACCGTTTTCATATTCAAATGCAGCAAGCGGAACACCACTGATTTCAATAATTGCGGAAATACGGTCGGAAACACGGATAATACTTTTTACCATTGTATTAATGCCATCGCTTAACTTTTCGAACTCCTGATTGCCTCCGACCACTACTGTAGTATCAAGAATACCTTGCGTAATAGCGGAAAGGTCATTGATAATACTGTGGATGCCGTCAATTACCTTGCGTTTAACAAGAAAATTTAGCAGCAGAATTGCGGCGGCTTCAATTAATAATAAATAGATAAACGTATTAACTGTATTGCGCAGCAGTTTCTGGAACAATATATTAGCCGGCAGGGCAGCGCAGATAAGTACATCCGCATAGGACTGGCTGACTACGTATATGGATTTACCATTTGCTGCCTTTAAAAATGCGCCGTTTTTGCAGTCTAAAAGCGGTTCTAACTGGTAATACTCCGCTGAAAATAACTTATTGATACCGTCTGAATGACCCAATACAGCACCAGAACTGCGGTCAACGACAAAAAGTTCCTCGCTGACATCTGTCGGAAATTGCGCGAAAATATACTCATATGTATTGCGTGATTGTGCTTCAAGTTGCCTTGTAGGTTCAAAACCGACTTGAACAACGCCCTTGGTGCTTTTTCTTGCAACACCGACATACTGCATAATTTTACTTTCGGCGGCATTGGGCTGCGCTTCTTGAATTAGATAGTCATTTTCGTTATCACTTTCTAACAATGAAAGAAAGGCACTGGTCTGCGGATGATCTGACATATCAATGCCAACATATTGGGAAACAGAAGCGGATACAATTATCCCATTTTCATCAATTACATGAAGTTCATCTACATTTAGCAGATTGGCAAGATACTGCATTTCGGATACATCAAGAGAAACCTCTTTTTGGCGATCCAGAACATATTCTGCAGCGCGTGCTCTCGTTAGGTAATCTTCATCCAGATTTTCTTGCAGTATCTTAAGTTCGGTCTGGTTGCTCTCTAAAGTATGAATCACTTGGTCAATTTTCGTACAAAAAGAGTGAAACTGCGACAGTTCCAATGTATGCCATGTAAATAAAAGGTTAATTATAAGAATCAGGAAAATACCGGCAGTGATTACAATGGAAGTGTATTTTATAAAGGTTTTCTGCATATTTATGTTCTCCTTAATAAAATAGTGTTACATTTCCATTATAATATGTTCTGTGTGTGAAGATTTGTCCTTTTTTTCACAAAATATGCCTAAAATTTCGCATACAGTATAAAATGAAATATCCCATTTTCGCAGTAACAGCCTATATTTCCGTCTATTTTATTGGAAAAACTTAGGACACTCTGCATACCGAAGCCGTGGTTGTGTCCTTTTTGGCTGACTGGCAGTCCGGTAGCAGGATCGAAGATAATTTCGTTCTCATATTCGTTTTTCATATCAATTAACAGATAGGTTTGGGTGCAGTGGATTTTGGCGTCAATATAGCGTTTTTTTATTTTTAGCGCATTGACACATATCATTGCATTTTCAAATAAATTTGCGATAACAGTAGCAAATTCATAGTCGTTTACCGGAATTTCTTTTTCGACCTGTGCGTCCAGAATAATTTCAATTCCACGAGAATGTGCCTGCTTGATTACATTTGAAAAAATCATATTTGTAATAAGATGATAACAGTATTTTGTTATCTTATTTTCATCAACGACGTCACCAATATGTATGGCTATTTTGCGGATTTCGTCATAATTTTGTGCATCTAACAGCGAATGAATCATCATCGAGTAGTGGCGGATATCGTGGCGCAGGACTTTTAGATTGTTTTCGGACTGCTCTACTAGATAATATTGGTTTTCCAATCCCTTAATATAGGTTTCAAACAACATATTTTTCCAATAAATTTCGGAGCGTTTGACTTCGCTCTCAACATAGCGCAATACAATAATATAAGAAGTAAACATTGTAATGAGCAAAGTAGTGCAGCCAAGGATATTATCAGGAATATCATATAGCGTGTTTGGGAAAAAAGCAGTAAAACAAAAACTGCAATAAAAAAATACCGGAATCAGGCATAACTCCCACCAACTGTTAATTGGATCGCGCGTATAGCATTGAAACCATTCTTTGCGTATTTTTAGATAAAGAATAAAAAGGATAACAGCGTGAACAACACAGCTTCCAATCAAGGCAAGAATAGGGCTTCCTGTGCGGATATGTAGGATAGAAGCGGCAATTGCGCCAGCGATTACATAGTTGGACGCACACAGTCCCATAAACAATACTTTGGTGTTGCGTTTGGAAGAGATGTAGATATTAGTGCTTTGCACAATAATAATCTGGAATATTGTTACACTAATATAACATAGTCCGCTGTCTGGGAAAAAATTTAGTTTCAGGCAGTCTGTTAACGATAACACAGAAAAAGTGAAAAGACATATACCAATGGTTTTCTTGCTGGAGTAACGGTGTACAGTGAACAGATAGAAAAACAACATTAAAAAAATATGACTGATTAGGTATGAGATATTGTTAAAATAGTACATTATAGCTCCTTTGACAGCATTGTTGACCTTAGTGGTGTTGTTGGGATATATAATGAAGATATTCCTTCTTAATATCGGCAGCCCGTTTTTTGCTAATAGGTATTGTTTCACCGGTTTCCATTAAAGCGTTGTTGGCAGCAAGTTTCTTTACATAGTTTAAGTTGATTAGGAAAGATTTGTGCACCTGAACAAAGTTTGGATGGCAGATAATTTCCCGAATTTCTTCGTCAAAGGATTTGCGCAAAAAAATGCTTTTTACTGCCTGTCCATTCGTTAGATGAACGTCTAATATACGAGAGGAATTTTCAATATATTCAATTTTGGAATAGGGAATCGACACAAGCCCATCTTTTGTCTTAATTGCATAAGTTGGGCTTTTCTGAACTTCTGCATAGGATAGAGCATAGTCAAGTGCCTCGAAAAAGTTGTGTTCGCTGAGCGGTTTCAGCAGATAGCGAACGGCATGAACGCTATAGGCATCAAGGGCAAAATCGTCAGAAGTTGTAATATAAATAATGGCATTATCACAGCCTGTTCTGCGAATTTGGTTTCCGATATCAATTCCGTTTTTATCTGCCATAATCATATCTAATATGTAAATATCCGCCAGATCGTTTTGCTGAATCTTCCTATATAAAGCGGCAGCATCCGAGAACTTTTCGATTTCAAATTCCGTGCCTTGGTGGGTATCTTGATAATAAAATAATAGCTTTTCAATTTTCATTAAGTATTCAATACTGTCGTCGCAGATAACGATTTTCATATGCGTGTCCCTTTGCCTTCGTAGCTTGATCAATTTTTGGAATCTGTTGATATTATAACACATTTTTTCAATAAGAAAACAATTTATTTTACATTATAGTAAAATATACCAAATTTCATTAAATAAAATTGTGTATTATTACACTGTTTTTTCGCGATTTTTCAAGCTATTGGGCAATATGCCAAAATGTAACAAAAAAATAAATTTATGTTAAAAAACTATATTGATTATTAGGAAAATTAAGGTATAATGGTAATGAGTGATTTATAAATGTTGTATATGTAGTCTCCCGCGCATATATAACAATAGGTACTAGTGGGAAGGAGAGGAGAGTTGTCTTACCATGTTAAAGAAAGAAAAAATTGAAAAAAGATTGGTTCGATCTTTTTTCACAGTGTCATCAATTACTGCAATCGCTGCGGTTGTTGGTTTGATAGCAATTGTAGTAATTTGTCTGCGTTACTCTTATGCGCTGCATAACTTTGGTTTTGCGCAGGGGGATATAGGAACGTCAATGTTTCAGTTTGCAGATCTTCGTTCGTCGCTGCGCGGTGCTATTGGTTATGACGAACAGTCAGCAATTGATGCCGTTACACAGCAGCATACGGATATGAAGGCGGCGTTTGAACAGTCCTTTAAGCAGATAGAGAAAACAATTGTATCAGACGACGGCAGGAAAACTTATGATGCGATTGAAGCAGAATTGGATGATTATTGGAGGCTGGACAGCGAGATAATGGCGTTGGGTGCAACAACGGACAGAGAACTTTGTAAGCAGGCACAAGATTTAGCGATGAGCGAATTAAGTGTAAAGTATAATAGCATTTACGAGAAGCTGGAAGAATTGCTGGATGTAAAAGTAAAAGAAGGCAATAAACTGTCAGGGTATTTAATGGCAGCGTGCTGGATTCTGGTAGGTATCATTATTATAACGATTGCAGCCGCAATGATGGCATCTATGAAAATCGGCAAGAATATTTCCAAAAAGATTTCTGATCCGCTTGGAGAGTTAGGTATGCGGCTTGAAACTTTCGCTACTGGCGACCTCACTAGTCCATTCCCAGAGATTAATACTGGTGATGAAGTAGAGGAGATGGGGAAAAATGCAGTACATATGGCAGATAATCTAAGTGCCATTATTCATGATATGGATACAATCTTAGGGAAAATGTCAGGCGGTGATTATACTGCAAAATCTGATATACCTGATAGATATACCAACGATTTTCAGAAAATGTATCAGTCCATGCGCACATTAAAGAGTCAGATGACAAAGACGCTGACTTCGATTGGAGAAGCTTCCGAGCAGGTGCAGGCGGGCAGCGGCAATTTGGCAGATGCATCACAGAATCTTGCAGAAGGTGCAACAGAGCAGGCTGGCGCAGTACAGGAGCTTCATGCGACAATCAGCGATATTACAGCTACAATGGGAAAAAGCGTGGAGAGCGCAGATGAATCCTTTATGAAAGCACAAAAGTATGCAAACGAAGCGGATAGCAGCCGTGAAGAGATGGCAGAGATGATGGCAGCAATGAAGCGTATCAATGATACTTCTACAAGGATTGGAAATATTATTTCGGAGATAGAGGCAATTGCGGCACAGACAAACTTATTGTCCTTAAATGCTTCTATAGAGGCAGCAAGAGCAGGCGAAGCAGGGCGTGGCTTCTCAGTGGTTGCAGATGAAATCCGTGATTTAGCAGATCAGAGTGCAAAGGCGGCAGTCGATACAAGAGAATTAATTGAAAATTCCATTAAAGAGGTAACAGAAGGAAACCGTGTGGCGGAACGTGTGGCGGATTCGATTAAATCTGTTGTAGATGGAATCAATCAGATCGCAGATTTTACACAAAATTTAAAGGTAATGGTAAACGATCAGGCAGAAGCAATGCGTCAGGCAGAAATCGGCGTAAATCAGATTTCAGAGGTAGTTCAGAGCAATGCGGCAACTGCCGAGGAGGCTTCGGCAACCAGCCAAGAATTGTCAGCACAGGCAATCACGCTTGACGGACTTGTAAGCCAATTCAAATTAAATAAATAAAACGATTCTTATAAAGAGAATAAAAAACAAAAAAGTTCTTCGCAACGTAATCCAATTGAAAGGAAGTGCGCTGCCAAGAACTTTTTTGCATTTAGAGATTGCTATAAAGAAGTTAATTTCAGTGAGTTGCTTTTTAAGAAATTCTTATGAAATGCTGCTAGGATTTATTTAGTTTTATTCGGTATACTAAAAAATAGTTTATGAGTGGCATTCTTGAAGAAAATCCCCGCAGCTTTGCTGTGTAACAAACTTTATCACCACGCAGGAAAGGAAGGTATATTGTATGACAATGGAAGCGATTTCACAGTATTTTACAAATTATGGGGCGATTGCAATATTTGTAATTGTTTTTTTAGAATATCTAAATCTTCCGGGCTTTCCGGCGGGGGTGATTATGCCGCTTGCTGGTATCTGGGCGGCACAAGGGAAAATTCCGTTTGTGATTGCGCTGCTAATTACAATTGCGGCAGGGCTTTTGGGAAGTTTGCTTTTGTATTATCTTGGCTATAAGGGCGGCGAACTGTTTCTGGAAAAATGTTTAAATAAGTTCCCAAAACAGAAACCTTTGATAGAAGAAAAACTAAAGTGGATTCGGGAGAAGGGATGTGTTGGCATTTTTGTTAGTAAGTTGATACCAATGGTTAGAACGTTAGTTTCTATTCCGGCAGGCGTGTCACGGATGAATCTTTTGAAATATGTTGTTAGTTCTGTTTTGGGTATCAGCATTTGGAACTTGTTTTTTGTCGGTGCGGGATATTTGCTTGGAGAATCAGTATTTGCGTATCTTGGGTGGGCATAAGCGTAAGATTGTGATATACTTTTTAAGGAAATAAGGAACTGAGTATCGTTACAGTTCCTAATTAGGGAGATTATAGAGAAGGGGCATATAGAAAGACATGGAAACATACCGTATTTTAATTGTGGAAGATGATAAAGAAATTCGAGAGGGTGTAGAGATTTACCTAAAAAATCAAGGGTACGAGGTGCTGCAGGCAGGTGATGGCGTGGAGGGGCTTTCTGTAATTCAAAGCCAAGAGGTTCATCTTGCAATTGTGGATGTAATGATGCCGCGCATGGATGGTATAACAATGATGATGAAGGTGCGGGATTTAGGCTATGAATTTCCGGTGATTATGCTTTCTGCAAAATCGGAGGAAGTTGATAAAATTATGGGTTTAAATATGGGGGCAGACGACTATGTGACAAAGCCTTTCACTACTATGGAATTGCTTGCGCGCGTCAATTCGCATTTGCGCAGATATGGGAAATTTCTAAAGGCGGTCGGTGTGCGCAATGAGAAAGTTTATGTAATTGGTGGGCTGGAATTAAATGAGGAAACAGTGGAAGTTAGTGTAGATGGAAAGCCGGTAAAACTGACGCCATTGGAATTTAAAATCCTTACTCTGTTAATGAAAAATCCAGGAAGAGTATTTAGTGCGGAGGAAATTTACGAACGGGTATGGAATGAACAGGCAATTAATACAGATACCATTATGGTGCATATCCGTAAGATTCGTGAAAAAATTGAAATTAATCCAAAAGAGCCAAAATATTTAAAGGTGGTGTGGGGTGTTGGATATAAAATCGAAAAACAATAGAAAATACAGCCTAATTGCAGCAGGCGTAATAATAGCGCTTGCAGTCACTGGTTTTTTGGCAAGTTATCCGATTTTGGGGGATAGGGTACAGAAAAATTTCTCAGATAATGCGATTGGCAGCGAGCTTTTAGAACAGATTTACCGCAGCAACCTTGTACTTTATAAAGACCTTTATGACAGGATTCATCAGGAAAATGTCGATTATGCAAAGTTGTATATGCAGATTACGGAGGAAGAACTAACGGAGGGCGATATAAACAATAGTGAAATTTTGTCGTATATGTTGGTCGATTATTCCAGTGATTCACTGCGTAGACATTTAGAGGAGGGATTAAATTCTTTATTAGAAGTATGGAAGGAGGAGATGCTTGACGGACTAGCCAAGGGGATTGACTATCTTGTGATTGACCACGAAACAGAGGAGGAAATTAAGAATACAGGGCGCGAAATCAAAAATATTTATCGTGATATTTTGGATACGGATAAAAGTCCGTATGTTTATTTCGTAAAGATTTCCTATGATAAAATTGGCAATATTTCTAATATTTCTGTGCAGGATGAAAATTCTGAAGTGCTTTTGAAAAATGCGCAGAGTGTAATGGCAGTTGATTTGCTGCGCAAAAATCTTAGTGAAGGGTATTATAGCACTACAGGAGATAATGTGGAGCTTGATACAAGCATTCCGGAACGAGAGTATTATAACCGCAATGAGATATATCTAAAGGATATGGAAGGGAAGTTGAGAAAACTCGTTATTCATATTGACGGCACACCCAAAAACGTTACATTCGTTTATGCAATGACACAGGAACAACGGGAAATGCTCTATGCATTTAATAAAAGTTATGATTTTGTAATGGGACAGAAATGGAATCTGCGCCAGCAGTATTATGATGCAGGCGCTGGCAATGTGTTTGTGACAGTATTTATTGTAGTGTTTTTGGCTGCTTTGGTACTGACAAGAATGCATTGGTATTGTCTGCATCAAATGCGGGCATTTCATATGTATTTTGAGATTAGCATAGCGGCACTTTTATGTCTGTTCTGCCTAGAAAATTTAGCAGTAGATTTAATGATCAATACCAATAATGGTACTTTTTATAAATTCTTTAGAGAGTATATGCAGTTTTTCCCTGGGTTTATGGAGTGGGTATTGACATGGGGAATGAATATATTCTTGTTTTCACTTTTATTTGGCGGGGTATTTTATTTTGCTGTGTCCTTGAGTGAGGTATTTGTGTTGGGCATAAGAGGATTGATACGAGAACGGAGTTTGATTGTAAAATCCCTGAGATGGGTTGGAAACGGATGCAAAAACCTAAAAAATAAGTTGAAAATAGAACTTTTTCATACAGATTTAAACGGGGAAATGGAACAGATACTGCGTAAACTGGTTTTTATGAATTTCTGCGTGTTAGCAATGATTGTGGTGATGTGGATAATTGGCTGGATTGTGTTGGCGTTGTATTCGCTCATACTTTATACGTATATTAAGAAGTATATTGTAGAAATACAGGAGCAGTATAAGCGGCTGTTGGATGCGACTGGATCGATTGCCGAGGGGAACTTAAATACCGTGTTAAATGAAGATTTTGGAATTTTTGATTCTTGCAAAGAAGAACTTAATAAAATTCAGGATGGATTTCGTAAGGCAGTGAATGAGGAGGTAAAAAGCCAGAAAATGAAGACAGAGTTAATTACCAATGTTTCTCATGATTTAAAAACGCCGTTAACAGCAATGACAACATATATTGAATTATTAGACGACGAAAATCTAACACCACAGCAGCGTACAGAGTATCTTGCCGTATTAAAAAAGAAGTCGGCAAGGTTAAAATTCTTAATCGAAGATTTGTTTGAGGTAAGTAAGGCAAACAGCGGCAATGTGACATTAAATCTTATGGAGGTTGATATCTGCAATTTAATGCGGCAGGTTTATCTGGAATATGAAGATAAAGTAGAGGAGGCTGAACTGATATTCCGTTTTGCTATGCCGGAGGAAAAAGTGATCTTAAAGCTCGATAGCCAAAAAACTTATCGGGTGTTTGAGAATCTCTATATTAATATTATTAAATATGCTATGCCGCGCACAAGGGTTTATGTTAATGCTGAGAAAACCGAACAAGGCATATGGATCGAATTGAAAAATATGTCGTCAATGGAATTAAATATACCTCCGGAGGAGTTAACAGAGCGTTTCGTCCGTGGGGACAGCGCACGCAATACTGAGGGCAGCGGACTTGGGCTTGCCATAGCAAGAAGCTTTGTGGAATTGCAGGGCGGAAAACTGAATGTTGAGATCGATGGGGACTTGTTCAAAGTCATAATTACGTGGGGGGGGTATAATTTTTCCCCCTTTCTTTTATGCGCAGCCCCATGAAGAGGAAATATGCCGCAGAAGCGGCGTATGGGGCGCGCGGCGAGTAGGCGAGAAGGACGTTCCCCTACTTGATTATGCACACGGGCGTCCAAATGAAAAATGTCAGCAAAAGCTTACGGACGCTCGGCGCGATCAGTTTTCTCGCTCTAATTTTATGCGTAATTTCCGGATTGGACGTTTGATAATCGCAGTATCTGTAAGAATTTTTTCATTGCGGTGAATGCTAAGCAGCAGTCCAATAAAAACTGCATAAGTCAGTGTAGCGCTTCCGCCGCCAGAGAGGAAGGGAAGCTGTACTTTGGTAAAAGGAAAATATCCTGTGCTGATAAAAATACTTTCCAGACAGTTTACAAGAAATACCATGCAGCAGGAGGCGGAAATCATAAATCCAAGCTGGTTTTTCTGATGCTGTACAATATGAAATGCGCGTGTGATAAATGCAGTAAGTGCCAATAGCACCAACAGTCCAGCGAGGATTCCATAAACGCCGATAAGCTGCAACAGAATCATCGCCCCTTCCATAAAAACGCCGTCTTGGAAAGAAACAGGGGTATCAGAAGCACCGATTAGTTTGGAAGCTGCCAGCCCTTCGCGGATTCGCAAATAGATATAGCCAGTGCCGCCTTCATACTGTTCAGGGTGAAACCATGCTCGAATACGTGCAGCACGAAATCCTGAATTATGGAAAGTAATCAATACGCCAAGGAGTGCTGGAAGCAGTATCAAGGCGAATACTACTGCAATAGAAGCAGCTTTCTTCTGTTTTATGCCAAACCAATTTTTGTATAGTGCAAGAAGGATCATTGCAAAGCAGATAATATAAATATTAAAACTTGCAGAAAGACGATTGGCTAAGCTGGCTGTCAGTAGCGCAGTCACAACCTGCAAAAGTGCTGCTTTGATAAGCCCTTGGATTCCGTTTCCACGGAGATAATAAAGGAATCCGGCAAAAAGCGGAATATAAAGATACACCAACATGGATAAGGCAGGTACAGCACCGTACACTTGTGGCTGTGTAAAAGCAATTAAAATACACAACAGTGTAAACAACACATAGAGTGCGCGGGCATACTGTCCGATAATGCTGTAATCTAAGAAATAAATACCAATAATCACTGCAAATGCGCCAAGTGTATAGAAGCACTGTTTTGCAAAGAAGCTGGGATACTGTGAGAGCCCGCCGCCAAAATACAGCAGCGCCAAACCAATAATATAAAACAAAAATACCATTATAATCATTTTCCAATCGGTCTGGGGACGATGTACCTGATCCAATGATGTGCCGATCGCAATGGGGTCGCCCATTTCCTTAATTGCTTTTTGTAAGGCTTCATTATGACTTTCTCCGGATGCTTCAAAAGCTTCCGCTTGATCTAAAATATGGTTCTTTAGTTCATGCGCAATTCCCTCACGTGCACGGACACAGCGGATCTGTTCCGTAATGTTTTTAATAAAATCTTCCATTTAAAATTGTTCCTCCTTTTTACTTACGAGCTACCCGCCAGTCTAAATCGCAGCACTAAGAACTTCCAATACGGCAGTCTGGTATTCTTGCCATTCCGTTTTGCGAGTTTTTAAGTATCTGCGTCCTTCTTTGGTAATGCTATAATATTTACGCAGTTTTCCGCTTACTTCCTGTTCATAGGAGGTGAGATAATTTTTCGCTTCCATTGTGTGCAGCAGGGGGTAGAGCGTTCCTGCCTTGAGCGCAAATACGTTTTTCGATTTCTGTTCCAGCGTTTCGATCATTTCATATCCATACATATCTTTATCTTCCAGCAGACGAAGCAAAAGCATAGAAGTGCTTCCAGAGATTAGTGATTTGTCAATTGCCATAGCAGCGGCTCCTTTCTTTTTGGGTTATAGTATCTTGTTCTTATATAGATTATCTATATAGAACGATATTTATTATATATAGATAATCTATATATGTCAAGTAGTAATTTATATTTTACTAATTTTGCAGGAAAATCTATTTGTAAAATAAGTTCCTTACTTTACATTTAGCACAAAATTAGGTAGAATAAGTATATTGCGGAATTTATACTGGCGAGTACCTAAATTTGCCAATAATGCCGACTTATAAGCGAAATTATCTTAAGTGACATGGTAAAATTTATCGCTTGTGAGTATAGAGTTGCGTTAAGAACGACAAAAGATATACTGCAAACCGCCAGAATTTACAGTGATGCCATCAGGAAAGTACATGACTGGCGGTTCGCAGTCTGGTTGTACTGTAAATTTAATCGGTGTGCAGTATAGTTTATGAAAAGGGGGCTTGTGTATGAGAAAATATGTTATGGCTGCATAGTACGGGCTATTGCAGTAATGAATTATTATAGATAAGAAGGATGTTAAATAAGAATTATTGTTATAGCCAGTGCTGTCCTAAGAACAGAACTAATTATGAAGGATGCTTAGGAGGTATGCAGCAGAAATGGGCTATAAAAATGCGGCGGAAATTTTGCCAGCAGAAGTAATTGAATTAATACAGCGGTATATAGACGGCGAAAATATTTATATTCCCAAAAAGAGCGGTGTAAGGCAGGCTTGGGGAACTGCGACGCGTATTCGTAAAGAACTTGCAGAACGCAATTCTAAGATTTATCAGGACTACCAAAGCGGAATAAAACAGGCAGAATTAGCGAAACGGTATTATTTGTCGGAAAAAAGTATACAGCGGATTTTACGAGAAGAAAAACAGAGGGAGGAAACTAAATTTTTATGATAATAAAAGACTACCGCAACAATGAAGTATTGCGGAAAAGTTTTAATAAACTTGCGGAAAAAACATTTGGACTAAACTTTGAGAACTGGTATCAAAGGGGATATTGGGGAGAGCAGTATAATCCCTATTCAATGGTAATAGAGAATGAAATAGTGGCAAATGTATCTGTGAATCGGACAGATTTCTTGTGGAACGGCAAATGCAGGCATTTTATTCAACTAGGAACTGTTATGACGGAGGAAAACCACCGCGGGCAGGGATATATTCGCCAGATTATGAAAGAGATAGAAAAAGATTATGCGCAGGACTGTGAGGGAATGTATTTGTTTGCAAATGACAGTGTACTTACATTTTATCCTAAGTTTGGCTTCCGCATAGCAAAAGAGTACCAATATACTAAAACAGTGGATATTGCAGAGCAGCAGAGCGCAGAACAGATTATTATGCAGAAGCAGGAAGACTGGCAGCGGTTGAAAAACGCCATAGAATGTAGTGATGCTTACAGCCGTTTTGAACTAACAGGCAACAGCGGGTTAATATTGTTTTACATTACCGGAGGAATGCAGGAAAGTGTTTATTATATTCAGAAATATGACACTTATGTCATTGCTGAAATAGAAGGAAGTGTGCTGCTGATTCACAATATTTTCTCCCCTAAGAAAATACCACTTGATAATGTAATTGCAGCGTTTGGTCAAGAGATTAAACAAGTGACATTAGGATTTACGCCGATGGAAGCACAAGGGTATTCAGTTTGTGAACACAAGGAGGAGGACTGCACACTATTTGTGAAAGGCAGCGGCTTTACCCAATTTGAGCAGGAACGGCTTATGGTGCCGACGCTGGCTCATGCGTAAATGCAGAAAATATCTTAGTATTGACACTGGCTAATGTGTAAATGCAGAATATATTTTATTGCTGATACGGATATGTATAATGGCAGATAATCGTGGAATGGGGGCGTGTTATGCCAATATCTGCAAGGAATCTTATTGAAAATTTAATTGTGGAATATTGTTCATTGCCAGAGGATGAATCGGCGTATTATGACTTGTGTGAGAAAGCGGAGAAGATTGTGGCAGAGTATGGAGCGGAAACAATATTTGATGGCTGTATTTCATACTTGTCGGGAGCACAAATTACAGCAGAGAATGTATTTCCGTTTGCGCATATGTTTTTTGCGTTAGGCTTGCAGGACTTTTTATACAGTAATCCCTATCGGCTTATTGCTCTCTTATATTATAAAGCGCAGGGAACTGCCGATCAGGATAATATTTTATGGAGTGTCAGCGCTGCATTGGCACAAAAAAGCGGCGGATACAAAGGATATATAGATGCCTATGAACCATTGGAGGACAAAAAAGTATTAGAGGAATTGCATAAAATTAAGGATTAGGAAAAAGAAGCGATAATTTTCTTATTTTCTCTGCTTCCAAGCCGTCCACCCTGCAATGCCGCCGCATATAATTAGTAGCAGATAAAAATTTATCCCACGAATTACCATCATAGAGGGGACGAGATATTGCGCTGTGAAAATTTCTGCAAATGCAGTTTGATACACCAGTTCTGTAATGCCTTGTGCGCCGGGGATTGGCAGCATATCCACTGCGATATATACTGCCGCCTGAAGTGCCATAATTTCCCATAAAGATGCGCCGCCTAAAGGAAATCCTTGATAAATCACAAAGGTCAGCAGAAACATACTGCTTCGTTGTAACAGGGTTATAATTCCTATAAAAAGCAGTTTGGTGCGGTGTTTTGAAATAAATTCTACAGCCAATTGATAACTGTCAATAAAATGTTCAATCCGCTGGCGGCGTGTTTTGCTTGGTTTCCACAAATGCAGACGTATGATTACCGAGTCCAAAAAGAAGGCAATTTTTAATAAAATACGCGGAAATACCATGACGCCGATTAAAACCAAAACCACGCCAAGATTCAGTAGAATACCAATATAATAAAGAATCATATAACCTTTTAGGTAAGAGCAAAGCGGAGTGTGCCATACAAGCAGGATGCCAAGACCAATAACAACGAGAACCAGCTTATAGGCGAGTGCCACAATCATTAAAATAACGGAAGAATCCGAGGTCGGCAAGCCGTCTTTCTTCATATAATAAAGCTGCATTGGCTGTCCGCCAGTGGCGGACGGAGTAATGCCTGAGTAAAAGAAGCCGATAAAAGAGTAGCTGATACACTGCCGTACTTTGCATGAATTGCCCAAAGCAGACAGTAAATACCAAATCATAATACCCTCTGCGCTGACAAAGAATACAGACAGCAAAACAGCGCAGAAAATGCTCCCTAAAGTCATCTGCTGGATTTCTGTTATAATTCTGCCAATATCGTGCTTCTGAAACAATGTATAAAATGTTAACAGCATAATCATTCCAAAAAGGGCAAATTGGATTATGTTCTTTCGCGTGATTTTCATTGTCTGCATAATTCCTTTCGTTATACTACAAACCGCCAGAATTTACAGTGATGCCGTCAGGAAAGTACATGACTGGCGGTTCGCAGTCTGGTTGTACTGTAAATTTAATCGGTGTGCGGTATAAATTATACTGCTTAACAGTTAAAATTTCCGAGTAACCTGACTACATAGCACCAGCCATATAAGTTTAACCAGTACAACACGGTAAATTCTGGCGTTATGTAGTATAAGTGCGGGTTATACTCGATGTAAGTCGTAAAGCGTATTTGACATATCAACATGACTCCTTACGCCGCCGCAGTCTGCGTAATACTGCATAAGGTGTGCAGGCTGCCTTCAAAGATAACTTCTTTTTTTAAATCACAATAGAAATCTTTCGGCGTTACAAGCGAGATATGCTTTTTCCAATGCCAGATTCCGGCATTTTCCAAAAGCTGCGCTAAATAGGACGAACAAGTATAACAATTTTTCTGCTGAAACGGCTTTTGCAGCAGGATAAAGGGCAGCCCTAAAATGGCGTAATGATAGCGGAAGCGTTTCTGATAATCTTCCTGTAAAATGGCATAAATTGCGGATTTTTGTTCAGAACTGCACGCCACGCGGCAAATCATATAGTCCGCTGTTGGGTATTTTTTTAGGATTTTTTGCTTGTTTTCTTTTTCAAATCCTGCAAAAAAGGGGATAAAAGGGCTGCGCCGCCCGAAGCTGTATGCCTCGTCCAGCGCTTTATCCATGGAAACTACAACATGAATATATTTTTGCTTTAATACGGCGCGGATAATACTTGCAAAAATGCCGGGGGTATCGACAAAAGCGATATAAATACTGCTCATATGTACCTCCTTTACTGAAACATAAATAGTTTCTGCGCTGTGCGGTAGCCCCATAATGTCAAATGATCACCAGCTTTTGTTGGTAAGTATGTAAAGCCGCTTAATGTACAGAAGCGCAGACGATAGTAGAGCGCAGAATTGTAATTTTTCAGTTCTTCCCAAAGGTCAGTACGCTGTTCCTGTGCTGCGCGTGTCTGTATTAACAGCAGATGAATCGAAGAAATCGCCATCATGATGGAAATATTGCGGCACAAATACCGTTCCAGTTTGGGATATGTTTTGCGAATTTGTGCTAAATCGGCGCTCTGCGCAACCAGCTTCGTTACTTCAATTTGCTGATTAATGCGCTGCATCAATACCTTTTCATTTACAGACTGGTCGTCCCTTCCAAGGAAATAGTGATATAAATCCAAATCCATATAGTAGATGCTTTTAACATAATATAATGGCTGGCAGGCAAATAAATTATCAACATAGAACATATGCTCAGGGAGCTTTACCCCAGATTCCAACAGCGTTGCCGTGCGGAAGATTAAGGAATGCATAATTAGATACTGCGAAACGCGAAAATGTCCAATCTGATTCCAATTGCATATTTTTTCGGTGGGAAATACATTTTCATATGATATTTTTTTCTGCGTGCCTTCGTTTAAATGGTCATAAATATAGTTGCATACAAATAAATCAGGGATTGGCGTATTGCTTGATTTGTCAGATTCTTTTATGGTGCAAAATGTTTTTATCTGCTGCAGCAGCTTTTTGTAGGCGTCGCAGTCGAGCCAGTCATCAGAATCGACCACTTTAAAATAAATTCCCGTAGCGAGCGACAACCCTTTGTTTACACCAGAACCATGTCCACCATTAGGCTGATGCACAGCCTTTACAATATCTGGGTAGAGCGCTTGATAGGCGTCTGCAATTTCCGCCGTCTGGTCAGTAGATCCGTCATCAATAATAATAATTTCAACATCAGTTCCTCCCACAAGCAGCGAGTCAATACAACGTTTCATATAATCTTGTGAATTGTAACAGGGAACAGTAAATGTTAGGTACTTCATATTTTTTAGAACTCCTCTCTTTTGATATTCTTAGGATACCAGAAGAACCTTTCAAATTCCGTAACGAAATCTTAAATTTTCCTTTCGAGATTCCTTAAAATCCTTGTAGAAATAGGGTTTTTTGAAGAAAATTATAAATATTATAGAAAATTTCCATAGATTCTGTTATAGTATTAGTAAATAAGCTATGTATAACTGAATATAAATCAATTATAAAACGTGAATTTGTATAAAATCATAAACGTTCTATTGACTTTTTTCGACATTTTATATGTATTCATCTTTTATCTGTTTTTTCAAGTTTTTGCATCACTTATTCCAACAAAAAGGTACAAGAGAGGGGGAAAATCGGTAATTTAGGCATTACATAATACTGGACGGCATCGGGAACAAAGTAGTTGTTGTAATTATGGGAGGCGTTTATGCAGGAAAAAAACAGAAATGGAAAACAAAGTGGGCAGTTTATCAGTATTGAAACGAAGATTTCAAAACGAATTGGGCGAATTGTTAGTATAAGCTGTATTTTATTGGGAGTGATTATATCTATTTTAAGTTATATATCATCCATTAGTGCAGTATCGGAAACCATTGATAGTACTTCAAAGGTAGCGTCAGCATATGTGGCGGCATCATTAAATACATATATATCGGTTGCCTATGAAACCGGAAATATTGCGCGGTTATCCGATCCAGATAGAACGGTTGAAGAAAAAAAGGAACTTTTTGAACAAAAGATTTCCGATCACAAATTTGATGGCGGTTTTCTATTAGGAACAGATGGAATAGATATTATAACTGGTGAGGATTTGTCGGATAGAGTGTACTTTAAGGAAGGTATGAAAGGGAATACTTATGTTTCGACGCCGGCATATAGTGAGGTGACACAGAGTGTGTCTTTTGCGGTATCTGCACCATTATGGAAAGGCGGCGTTTTAAATTCGGAAGTGGTGGGTGTTGTCGTGTTTATTCCCAACGGCGAAACGCTGAATGATATTATGCGCTCAATAAAAGTAGGAAAGAGCGGTACAGCTTTTATGGTGGATTCCAACGGAATAACGATTGCGGATATTGATTCGTCGCTTGTCGGCGTGGAGGATTGTATTGCGCTTGGCGAAACGGATTTCCGTCTGAAAAGGTTCAGCAATATTTGTAAAAAAATGGCAGCAGGTGAGGACGGCACAGGTACATATACTTATGGCGGAAAAACAAAAGTTGTGGCCTATTCACCAATACCTGATTCGGAGGGATGGAACATTGGCGTTACGGCAGTTCGCAATGAATTTTTGGGGAAATTTTATCTTGCGTTGTGTTTGACCGCTTTATCTGTTGTAATATTTACCGTTTATGGGGTAACGAAAGGAAAACAGTTAGGGAAAGCCGTTGCAGAACCAATCAAAATTTCTGTGGAACGTCTAAAACTGTTGGCAGAAGGTGATTTGCATTCCGCTTCTCCAGTACCGCAGGAAAATGATGAAACAGCAATACTAATGAATAGTCTTTCAGAAACGATTCAGGACTTAAATACGGTGATTTTTGATATCCGCGATCATTTATCGAAATTGTCTGCTGGAAACTTTAAGATTGTGATTGACGAGGATTATAAGGGGGATTTTGAACAGATTTGTGATTCGTTCCGTGGAATTGTATCTGCTCTTAGTTCTGCTATGAAGAATATAGACACCAATGCACAAAGCGTGCAGAAAGGTGCTAATGATCTCGCAGGAGCTGCTCAACTTCTTGCGGAAGGCGCAACCGATCAGGCAAGTGCAGTGGAGGAATTAACAGCAACGATTACAGATATTTCGGAGAAAATCCATATAAATGCGCAAAATGCAGATAAGGCAAGGCAGATTGTAGACAATATGAACAGCCGAATTGTCGAGAGCAACCAAAAGATGAAATCCAGTACAGATGCAATGGAAAAAATTAAAACTGCTTCGGATAAAATCGCGGAAATTATCAGCAGTATTGAGGATATTGCTGATCAGACTAATCTCCTTGCGCTGAACGCGTCAATTGAAGCCGCACGGGCAGGAGAAGCTGGCAAGGGCTTTGCGGTTGTTGCAACGCAAGTGGGAATACTTGCAGACCAAAGCTCAGAAGCAGCAAAAAATACAAAGACATTGATTCAAAATGCACTAATTGCCGTGGAAGAAGGCACAACGCTTGCCAATTCTACAGCGGAAGCATTAATTGCCGTAGTCGATAATGCAAAGACCGTCAATGCTTCTATCGCTGAAATTGCACAGGCTTCTGATAATCAAGCAGCAGCAGCGGCACAGATATCAGAAGGAATTAATCAAATTGCAATGGTAGTGGAATCCAACTCTGCAACCTCACAAGAGAGCGCTGCCGCTTCAGAAGAATTGTCAGGTCAGGCAGATTCGCTGAAAGAGCTTGTGGAGAAATTTCAATATTTTGATTAATATTATGAAAAGGGGAGAAGGATTTTATGGCAGTGTGCTTAAATACAAAATCAGCGTTAATTTTATATCAAGAATTGCTAAACAGTGAATATTTTGTAGATAAATCTGCTATTATTGAAAATATCAGCAAGCGCATCCGAACAAATACGAAATATGTCTGTATCACAAAACCGCGCAGATTTGGGAAAACATCTATTTTAAATATGATCGGGGCATACTTTAATAAAGCGTATAGCGCAAAAGAAGTATTTGATAAATTAGAGATAAGCAAGAGCCAAAAATATCATACTTATTTAAACCAGTACAATGTTATCAGCCTGTGTTTAAACAACCTATCTGGCAAAGGGAATACGTATCATGACTACATTGACTTAATTAAGGATTCCATTGTAAACGATATAAGGGAAGCATATCCGACACTGCAAGGCAGGGAGTTTAACAATATTCCCGAACTGCTGACCGCCACCGAAGATGAATTTATCTTTATGATTGATGAATGGGATTATATATTCAGCCATGAACTATATTCCGAACATCAAGGTGATTTCTTAGAGTTTTTGCGAGATTTGCTAAAAGATAGACCCTACGTGGCATTGACATATATGACCGGTGTACTGCCTATTAAAAAATACAGCACCGGATCGGCATTAAATATGTTTAAAGAATATACCATGCTCAAAGACCCCTTTTTCGAGAAGTATTTCGGCTTTACAGAAAGCGAAGTGGAAATGCTGTGCAAAAAGCAGACAGCGCTTTCTATGGACGAAATCCGTGATTGGTATAACGGATACCAAACAAAAGACGGCAGCAGGATTTATAATCCAAGATCAGTAATCTGTGCTTTAGAAGATGCAGCGTGCCAAAGCTATTGGACAAGAACTGGCAAGATGGACGAAGTATTATTTTTCCTAAAATACAATATCGCCGAAGTGCGGGACGATGTGGTAAAAATGGTGAATCATATGGCGGTTGAGATTGATATTGAAAAAGAATACAGTGCAGGACAAGGGAATCCCGTAAACAGAAAGGATATTTATGCGGCAATGGTTATATATGGTCTGCTGTCATATAATGACGGAGAACTTCGCATACCAAACAAAGAACTAATGATAGAGTTTGAGAATGCCTTAGAAGATGATGACTTCGGGTATGTAGCCGAATTGGTTAATAATTCCAATGAAGTATTGGAAGCAACCCTAAACAAGAAAGGGGAAGTAGTAGCATCCTATCTCCACAATATCCACAACAGCGAACTTCCAATATTGAAATACAACGACGAAAATAGTCTTTCCTGCGTGGTAACACTGGCATATCTCGCAGCACGAAATAAATACAGAGTAGAGCGCGAGGAAAAAAGCGGAAAAGGATACGTTGATTTTATCTTCTATCCCAAACGCAAAAACTATTCTGGCATAATCATTGAACTAAAAGCAGATGCCACTCCTGAAACAGCGATTGCGCAAATAAAAGAGAAAGAATACAGCGAAAAACTGCGGAAAGTAAACGTGAAAAAAATCTTAGCAGTTGGCATAAACTATGATACGAGGAAGAAAGAACATCAGTGTATTATTGAAGAAATTGAATAGGTATACTGAACGTAAAAAGATATGTTGTGCGGCTACATCAGCCGCACAGCGGTAATTTTCCCAATGAGGTAACTATCTCTATGAAAAAAATAGAAAAATTAATATGGATTAGCATTAGCGCAGCCCTTGCATTTTTTATATTTTTACAACATCGTTATGTCTATATGTATTTTGATGATTATGGTTATGCAAGTTTATCCTATATAAATCCGCAAAATCAAGCAGGAACATTATATGGACTGAACGATATTTTGGAATTTCTACAAATGCATTACCTTCATTGGGGAGGCAGGATATTGTATTTCTTCTTTGAAATTGTAATGTTCCGTTATGGCGGTTTAACCCTTATGCAGTTTATGCAGGCGGTAATTATAATTACAATCGCTGTAATATCTGGAAAAATAGTATCTATGTTAACCAAAACGAATTTATATCAATGCGTTATGCTATCGCTGCTTTTGTTTGGTACATTTCATCTGAAAACATTGCGGGACGGAATATATTGGTTTTCGGCAAGTGTTTTATATGTATGGCCGCTGCTGCCGTTTTTTGGAAGCATATATTTATATCTTTCCATAGAAAAAAAGGAAACAAGCTTGAAGAAAGCAGGCTGTATATTGCTTACTTTCCTCGCCGCCTTTTCACAGGAGCAAATCGCTGTAATGACGATTTTATTAGATATCTTTTTCATTGTAATAAAATATGCAAAACGGGAGAATAAAGAATCTATATTTTCACAAATGCCACGGTATATGTTTGCTATGCTTATAAGCGCATTGATTGGCGGGGGACTGACGATACTAGCTCCTGGTAATTTTGAAAGAGCGCAGGCTGGCTTATATAGTTCATTTTATAATAAGAATATCATCGTAAGAACCGCTCAAAATATTGGCTGGATAATAAACGACAATGTAGGGCTTTACAACTGGGCATTTGTCTTTACCATAACTGTATTTTGTGGAGCGGCAATTATAATATATCTGAACAACAAATACTTAACGATATCTATTATTGCAATCTCGACGCTTTTCATATTAGAACGGATAATCCCTGTTCCTAAGGAAATGGGTGTAATTATAGGTGTATTTTGGATATTGATATTTCTGCCGGCGTTTGTGATATACTATTATAGAAAGAACCAGTTTCTTCTTTTGGCGATGCTTGGGGCAGGACTGGGATCTCAATTTATGATGATTGTATCGCCAGCAGTACCATTGCGCAGCCATATTATGATGGAATTTATACTGCATTTGGTATTGGCAGAAAGTATTATGTATTTGTTAGAAAAGATAAAAGAAAATAAAACACAACAAATATTGTTTCATTGTGGTATAATTTTACTAGTTTTATACATTGGATGTAACTATGTAACGATTACTACAGGATACAAAAATAATTATAGGATAAATCAAGAAAATCACAGCATACTGCTGCAAGCGAAAGAGGATTATAATGCGGGAAAATCGGTAAGTGAGATTGTGTTATATAAACTGTATGATGATAACTACGCAAATATGATGCCTTACCAAGAAGGATATAAAAACATTGAAGTTTGGATGAAGCGCTATTATGAACTGCCAGATGAAGTGACGTTTCAATATTGTTTATTTCCAAATGGATAGAAGAGGGAAAGAAAATTCACACTGTGAAGTGTGAAAGTGCCTTTCAGGTCTTGTTTGTGATTGGATAGGAATGGTGAAAAATATGATAGCAATGGATGAGATTTACAGCTAAAATGGAGTTAAAAATAAAAATTTTAATATTTCTCTCGTAATTCCAAAGAAGTTATGATAGAATGCTTGTGTATATCATGTTTTTCAGTGTATTCGCTATGGCAGTATCACTGACAAAAAATAGAAAGATGATAAAAAGAAAATGAAATGTGCTGATTTGTACTAACGAACGATAATTTTATCATATCGTTCAAGAAAATTACACTCGTGAGTCGGCACTATTGGCAAACTTTAAAGTTCTCCAGTATAAAATATTAGACAAGCAGCCAAAGGAATAACAATGATACAAACCAAGTATGGAATTGTGATAGTAACATATAATAGAGAAGAATTGCTCCATGAATGCATTGAAAATGTGCAGAAGCAAACAATACAGGCTTCCAGTATTATAATTATCAACAATGCCTCAACAGACACAACTGGCAGCTACCTTGAAACATTACAAAAAGAAAACACAATCTATGATATTGTAAATCTGCCGGAAAATATCGGCGGCGCAGGCGGTTTCGCAAAAGGAATAGAACGATCTCTTGAAAAAAATATAGAATGTGTGCTGCTAATTGATGATGATGCCATGATTGCCGAAGATTATATGGAACAAATATTACAGGCAAGACAGAGCCAGCCGGCATATCAAGCATTTGCCGGAACGGTTAAAACAAACGACACAATTGATATCTTTCATAGAAGAACAATATCGAAAGTAGGACTCTTATTCCATAACTGTTCCGAAGAGGAGTATCAGCAGCCGTACTTTCTATGTGAAGTGGCTTCTTTTTGTGGAATGGTACTGGATATAAGCCTTATCAAACAAGTCGGTCTGCCACATGCAGAATACTTTATCTGGCATGACGACGCCGAGTATTCGCTGCGGATAAGAAAGTACAGCAAATTTTTAGTAGTAACAAATGCAGTGCTAAATCATAAGACAAAACAAAATACTATAATACATCCAAGAAGATATAATTGGAAAGATTACTATGCCGTAAGAAACCGAATATGGATGTTGAGAGAACATGGTACTCTTGCGGATCGGTTTGTAAATTGGATGGATTTATTTGTAAATGTGATTTTTCGGAATTGGCTGTTTGGAGTGGTGAAACGGGACGGTTATGACTGGAAGAATGAGAAGGATATGGTGAAGAAGGCGGTGAGGGATGCCGATAAATTAAATATGTAGAATTAAAAAGAGGCTGTCGCATTAAGGAAAGCATTTACAAGATATTATACCTTGTATAATCTAAGTTTAATGTGACAGTTCCTTTTTTCGATTAGTAAAACATTAGTGAAATTAATGTCAAATTATGGTTGATTATTATAAATATATTTGATACAATTTATGAAAGTAATGAAAAATGTAGTATTAATGCTGAAAGAGGGGGATTTAATAATGTATCAGTTTAAAATTGCGTTATCTTTCGCAACAGAAGATCAAAAACTTGTAGATAAAGTTTATCATTATTTAAAAGCAGAAGGCATTAATGCGTTTTTTGCGCCTTCATCAGAAGGTCAGATTTTTCTTAGCGGAAAAAATCAAAGGGAAGCTTTTTATGAAATATTTGGGATAAGTTCAGAGTATATTGCATTGTTTGTATCAAAGTATTATATTGCGAGGGATGTGCCAATGGAGGAGGCAGGAATTGCTTTTGCAAAACATGCGCAAGAAGGGAGCGTAATACCGATATACCTTGATGGAACGGAACTGCCAAGGGACTTATTTGACCCCAAAGATACCAATTACTTTAAATCAAATAATCCAGCAATCATTGCCAATCATCTTGCGTCAAAAATTAAATTGCAGGAAACGGTTTATCATAATACAGAGGTAGCCAAAGGGACAAACACTATGAATGTTAAGGGGAATATTGCAGATAGACAAGTGTTTATTCAGACAATGAATGGGAGTATGGAATTATGAATACGAAGGAAGATACTGCTGATAAGGTAGAAACAGAGGAAAAAACGGATTCAGCAAAAAGGGCTGATACAAGTGATAAAGAAGAAACCATTGAAAACGAAGAAGTAGAAAATTCTTCCGATTTGGAGAAAAATAAAAAACACATAGCGAATGAATTTAATGTAGAAGGTAATATGGCACAAGCACAAGTCTTTATACAAAATCTAAATGAAGTGGTTTCGGACAGGCTGAAAAACGGGGTGTCTGTCAGTTCGAAAACACAAGAAAAAGTATATGATTTGCGGGATAAGCAACAGTGTGCTGAATTTGTTGAAAAGTATGGGAACAGCAGATATTTGGCTGTGGCAATTATTTTGAGTATTTTTGAAGTTGTTGTCTTGCAGGATTTGCCGGATTTGGAAGAACTACTAATAGAATATCTTCCAGAGCCGAAAGAATCTGATAAAAAGAACAGTCTGTGTTATAATTGGCAGAATCCATATATTTCTATGGATAAAATATTATCTGTAATGAAGGGAAAACAGTTTTTGGCAGAAGATGGACGTACATATATTGGATTGGGAGAAAATGCAGAGCAGGTGTTAAGGAATATATTGGAGCAGTTTCCAATTTTGCGCAGAAGTATTATAGATTGGCTGATTCTTCTTTATGAAATTTATCAATATAAGACAAATTTTGATGCAAATCAAATTGTGACAGCATTTGCAAGGGTAATATCTGTGAATATCACTGATGCAAAAGCACGTATATTCCCACGTCTTTATACCAATCCAAATAATGTAGGGTTATTGGGCAATTTAGCATACAGATTGTATGGAGATGTGGCAATAAAAGAGGAAATAGAGGATATTATTATATGCTGGATAAAATCAGACAGTATTTGGCTTTGGAAAGCGGCATGTATGGTTTATTCTTTTCTTATGGAAGATGATATCATTGTGTCGTTTGGAGATATTTTAGAAACTGTAATTTGCAAAAGATTTTGGAATTTGCAAGGGAATGATTTGAAGTTTATCGTTTTATTAATGTTGAGGTCTATACATTTTAGAACTTTACTCGCACATGTTATACAACTTGTTTTTTATAATGCAAAATCCGGAGAATGGAAGGTGCAGGCAGGACGAATTTATGTTAGCTTAATAGGACGCGGGTACTATCAAGTGAATGCATCTTATCCAGAATTGCCGCTAGTAGCATGTGATAAAAATAAGCAACAACAGTATCTCGTACCACTTATTAAGCAGGTAATGGCTGTTGATAGTTTGCGTAAACAGTTATATGCTATCCTAAAGGCATATATGGTTAAACTTTCAAAATATGATTTTTCGCAAGGTATGGTGAATCATATTGCAGCATATTTTTACATTATGGCGTCATCGAATACTGCTTATAGGCAGGATATTTTATATTTTTTGGAGAACTGTAAAAATATAGTAGCTAATCGGGTCTATGAACGGCTGTTGCAAGAATATGACAAAAAAAGGAGTGTTGAATTTAAAAATGAATTAATAATAAGAGAAGAAGAATATCAAAATGGATTTTTTCCTAAAGTGCCGACAACAGGTAAAAGAGGGGCCGCATTTATACTTACGGGAGGATATAGTAATGATATTGTTGTGGATGAACACACAACTGCAAAGCAGATCCGGAAAGGAAAATATACCACACTTGTGGAGGTATCAACTCTTCCTTATATAAAAGAAATTTATTTTCATACACCGAGTAAAGAGGCTCATTATACGTTTGAAGTATATGTAAAGGCTGTAATTCAGGTAAAAGATCCGATTACATTTTATGAAAATCGGAATATTGATGTAGATGCATATTTTGAAAATTTATTTTCCTTAGATGTTAAGAAGATTACACGAAAATACAGTATTTTAAAGTATGATGATATGGACGAAGAATTGACTAGAAAATTATCTTCTTATAATACATTTGATGAAGCAACTGGTTTTGGATATCAAATATCTGCTGTTGATGCGAAGCCCGGAAAAAATGCACAGGAATATGTAGAAAAACTGGGAAAACAACGTTTAGAAGCTGAAATGAAGCAAGATGCAAGAAAATTATCAGCAGGTTATAAAGTAACCTATGAAGATGTAATTATGACTGAGGTGGATGAAGGCAAGTTGTCAGAAGCAGAAGCAATTCAAGAAATAGAGGCGTATTATAATTTAAATTTTGAAGGACAATATCAACGCCTTGAAAGACTAAAGAAGGATAGCTATATTACAGAAAGTGAAGTAAGAAACATGGTATTACCAATGCTGGAAAGGCAGAGGATAAATAATGATATACTACAAAATAATGACAGTGAAGTAGAAATGATGGAGGATGATGAAATTGATATAGATAGTTTTTATGAAAATTAGAAATAAAAAAAGAATGTTTATCTTATCTAATTTGTGTATATGATAACGAAAAGACGGAGTGAGAATACAATGGTGAATAAATTTATGCGGATGCCACTTTTGGGGACGTGCAGCGATTTTATTATTTTTACTTATAATTGTTTTTGGAAGTATTTTTTGGAAAGTAATTCTTTGGTTTTTGTCTGCAATACCATTTCTGCTCAGGTTTATTTTTCGATATCTTTATTTATTAACTGAAATTCCTGTGGCTGCATTACATAAACGATTTGGAGCAGGATTCCAAAATATAGATAATCAGTTATCCCGTACAGGGGAAAGGATAGATTTAGCCCTTGAAGGATGGTATAAGGCATGGCATTGGCCAAAGGAATTTCATTTTGGAAAGGTTCTATTATTATATATTTTATGCATGATTATTATTGTATTGCCCACATTTATGAAGACAGATAACAATGTTCTGAAAGTTGGGGAAACGATATACAATAAGTGTGAAGATACCTTATTATTCCAATTTGAAAAGCAAGGATGGTATGATCCAAACAAAGCAGTAGCTGTCAATTATATTGAACAGCCCGAAGATAATAAAAATGAAGTAGAACTTTTTGAAACATCATTAATTGTTACGGGAATAAGAACTTCTCTTTTGGTGAGAGATGCTCCCTCTATGACAGATGGTAGTATATTAGGACGTTTGCAAAATGAGGATACTGTTCTTTGGCATGGTGAAATGCGTTTCTCAGAAACAGATAATGGTCAAATAGAGCCGTGGGTAAAAATTATTACAGTTGACGGCATCGAGGGCTGGAGCAGACTAAACTATCTTCATCCAATAGAATATGAAAATTTGGAATTTGAGGTATATTTTAAGGAGGAAAATTGAATAAAAAATAAAGTGACAAAATGGTAAGAATTTGATAGACTAAAATTAACATAGTTCTCAAAGTTGAAAAATTTTTACCTGTGTGACGAGAACTCCTTAGATGATTTTAAGGATAATTTGAAATTTAGTGATAAATCTCTTTCACAACAAGTTACAGTTGATTTTGTTTGTATGTAATGCTCGCTCAGGTAATAGAAATTTATTTGGTATCATCAACAATTATAACTATTTTTGTATTTAAAAATAAAAGTTAGGAGATGAACAGAAAGAGAACATGGGAAATATTCATAAAAATAGTGATTTAAGGCATATTACACGGAAAAGGATTAGCCTAAAAGAACGTACAGTGTTATTTTATATGCCAATTGTATTTGAAATCTTATGTATATTTATGGATATATGTGGGGAGAAAAGAAGAATATATAGTTACATTGGAAGAATATTTAAAGAAGAAAATTTTGACCTATACTGTAAAATCATATATAGTAAATGTTTGTTAGGGGCTAATATTGATAGATTTTTTGATATTATAATTACGTTGGACACGATTTTGGCGGCATCCGTTATTTTTTTCTATAGTGTTCAAGATAATAGGAAAGGAGGGATTCCACATAGAGTAATAATGTCGTATGCATATGGATCATTTTTGCTGCCCTGTATGTTTATCGTCATATTATTGTTGGTACCAATAAATTTTGGGGCAATTTCATTGAATCTAAGATGGACTGCTTGGTTTGGAATGCTATATACATATATAGTTCAAATGCGGATTATTGTTATAATTCTTAAATCAACTTCCTATCAAGTTAGCGTGAATATTCTTGGAAATGCTGAAATTAGGCAGTATGCTGCGATTTGTTGTATGGAAAACGAAAACATTCAGGATATGGAGAGAAAGAATCATGTAGCTGAAAATCCATTATTTAGACAAACTTATTTACAACATCATTTTGGACAAGTAGTTTTGAGTAATGAAATAAGTTCCGATAAATTGGAGTTAATGCGCCGATTGTTGAGAATTCCCTATTATGAAGGGGAAATTAAATTGATGAAAGAGCATATGTTCTGTAAAACTGCCATGAAGAAGCAATCGTTAACTGGTTGGAAATCAAAGAAGGGGTTTCCGGAAATTTCTTTTAGAAAATTAGGGGAAAATAGCTTGGCAAACATTTATGAATTTTATTATGAGAATTTGTTAATGGTGTTGAATCAAATGGACAAAAAGGAATATATAGATGAACGTAATAGAATATATTTTGTGATATATGAATTTATAGAAGAATTATCAGAATTGCGTGAAATAAATAAAGGGATTCCAATGTCTTGTGATACTGCTGAAAAATGTTGCTGTAATTATC
>CBCOYO010000016.1:0-35006 GCA_965114465.1 uncultured Lachnospiraceae bacterium | reverse complement strand
TATAAGTTACTGAGGTGTGAATTATAACAGATTTTGCACACAAAATGCTAAAGTGAAAAAGCGAAAGCTTTTAGCATTTTGGCGCATGATTCCCACTACTTTGGCATGGGTGGGGCTGTCGCATTAAGACAAACGGATACAAGATAGTGTAACATTGTGCTAAGATTTACACCATATCTGGTATCATCAAAGCTTATTGCGACAGCCCCACAAGACCTAGCATTTACTGCTGTGCAAACCAGAAAGGAGTACAAAAAATGGAACATATAGAAATTGAGCGCAAATTCACCTTGAAATCCCTGCCCGCAAACCTGGAAACCTATCCTTGCCAAACCATAGAGCAGGCTTATCTTAATACTGCCCCTGTCGTAAGAGTCCGCCAGTCCGGTGATAAATACACGCTCACATACAAAGGTGCTGGCATGATGGCACATGAAGAATATAATCTTCCCTTAGACAAAGCCTCATACCAGCACCTGCTTACCAAAGCTGATGGTAATATTATCACCAAAAAACGCTACCGCATCCCACTCGAAAATCCGCAGTTTGACGAAGAACGTTATCTTCCGTTTCCTGCGCCGCAGCTTACCATTGAACTTGACATCTTCGATCCCCCCTTTGCGCCTCTGATTATGGCTGAAATCGAGTTTGACAGTCAGGAAATGGCAGACGCCTTTATCCCGCCGGAATGGTTTGACCAAGATGTCACGCTAAATCCTGCATACCATAATTCTGCAATGAGCCAACAAAAATTTTAGGGAACAATTCCCCATACCAAGTTTGCAAAATATGCAGCATACAACAGCAGCATAACAACCCCACCGAAACGGCTTAACCTTTTGCTCCGCACTGTAAACAGCCACAAAAGCACCATTACCCCAATTGCAACAACATTGTCGAAAATAAATGCGGATGTATACGCCACTGGAGTAATTACTGCTGTAGTGCCTAATACAAATAAAATATTAAATAAATTCGAACCTACAATATTTCCTACTGCAATATCAGTTTCTTTCTTTTTTGCAGCAATACAAGAAGTAACAAGTTCTGGAAGCGATGTTCCAAATGCGACAATTGTCAGACCGATTAAACGCTCTGTCATCCCAAACGCATACGCAATTGCCGTTGCGGCATCTACTGTAACATCCGAACCAATTACAATCATTGCACCGCCAACCACTACTAACAACAGCAGCTTCCAGATCTTATCTTCTGTCGACGCTTCTGGCGTTTCTTCCATCTGCGCCTGACCTTTTTGTGTCATGCGAATCATATAAAAAATATAGCACAACAACAGCACCCAGAAAATTAATCCCTCTAATCTTCCAATAATGCCATCCCCCAGTCCAAACACCAACAACAGCACAGAGATCACTGACACAAAAGGAATATCAAAATGAATACATGACGCTTTCACTGCTAGCGGATAAATTATCGACGCCAGCCCAAGAATTAGCAGCACATTCATAATATTGCTTCCCAGCACATTGCTGATTGCAAGGTCAACACTCCCCTTTGCCGCCGCACTAATGCTGACTGCCGCTTCCGGTGCACTTGTGCCAAACGCAACAATGGTAAGCCCAATTACTAAATGCGGAATCCCAAATTTATCCGCAATTTTAGAAGCACCATCCACAAACCAATCTGCTCCTTTTACCAACAGCGCAAAACCCGCTGCCAACAATAATAACTGTACAAAAATCTCCATATGGATATACCCTTTCCTATTTTTTTATGCTGATTCCACTCTTATATTGTCTTTACGCATATGTGTATTGGCATCCATTTTTATTGTACTATTTTGTTCCTTTATCAGGCCCTAGCATTCCCTGTTTAAAATGTTTTCTGCAAAGTGCTACATAACGATCATTTGCACCCAACACTACTTGTTCGCCATCGCGGATAATCCCCTCCGCATTGTACCGCGCATTGCATGTTGCTTTTTTTCCGCACCAGCAGACTGTCTTTATTTCATGAATACTGTCTGCAATCGCTATCAGTCGTTCGCTTCCTTCAAATAAATGATTCTGAAAATCTGCACGCAATCCATAACAAACGACTGGAACTTCCAGAAAATCTACAATATCCGACAAAAAATCAATCTGCTCTTTTGTGGCAAACTGCACTTCATCCACAATAATACAGTTGTACGCCTTAATTTCCTCATCTGTCATTTGTTCGAGCTCTGTCAGAAGCACACACTCCATTTCCAGCCCTATACGCGAACGGATTTTACGTGCGCCGTCCCTTGTATCTGCTTCTGTCTTGCACAGCAGTGCTTTCTGTCCAACCTCCTCATAATTAAAATGTGTCATTAATGCATTCGCAGTCTTGGAACTGTTCATTGCGCCATAGTAATAATATAATTTTGCCATTGAAACCTCCCCAAACACGCAAATAGGTCAGTCCGCACAGATGCAGATTGACCTTCTTCGCGCTCCTATATATGTTATATTTCCATTTTTATGATTCCATAACCTTTATAAACAATATTTTTCAATTTATATGCTAACCCTTCATATGCCGTTCCAGCAGGCGTGAAACCTCTTTAATATCAATCGGCTTAGAAACGTGCGCATTCATCCCACAGTCAAGACATTTCTTTATATCCTCCGAAAACGCATCCGCTGTCATTGCAATAATTGGAATATTCGCGTCAGCACGGCTGGAAGCACGAATTGCCTTTGTTGCTTCATACCCGTTCATCACAGGCATACGCAAATCCATCAGCACCGCATCATAAAAACCAATTTCCGACTGTTCAAATTTCTCTACACAAACTTGTCCATTCTCTGCCCAATCCAGTACCAAACCAAGTTCTGAGAGCAGTTCTGACGCAATCTCCCAATTTAAGTCATTATCCTCAGCTAACAAAATATGCTTTCCATTAAAATCAATCTCTTTTTCTGACTCAGATGCTGCTTCTAATTCCGTTCCACCGGCATACTGGCGCAGTCCATAGAATAAGGTTGACTTAAACAGAGGTTTGGAAATAAACCCTGTAATTCCTGCTGCCCGCGCCTCTTCTTCTATCTCACTCCAATCATAGGCAGAAATCAAAAGAATCGGAATATCGCCGCCTTTTTTCTCACGAATCCGGCGTGCTGTCTGAATACCACTGATTCCTGGCAGCTTCCAATCTAACAAAATAATTTGAAAATCATCATGCGTTTTATTACATTTCTCAATCATTTCTATCGCCGTTTCACCGTCAAGCGCCCACTGTGCATTTACGCCAATCGACTTTAATGACTGCACAGTAGCTTCACAAAGCACCTGATCATCATCTACCAACAGCATATTCCAGTTTGGAAGCACCATATCCTCCTCTTGCACTTCCGCACGTTCCAAATCAAGAACAACATGAAACTCCGTTCCTTTACCTATTTCACTGTGGATTTCAATTGTACCTCCCATTGCATCTACAATATACTTTGTAATCGCCATGCCAAGTCCCGTACCTTCTGTTTTACGTACCCGCATACTATCTTCCCTTGTAAACGATTCAAAGATTTTCTCCTGAAATTCTGGTGTCATACCAATTCCATCATCCCGAACATAAATATGTGTACGCACAAAGTCCTCTCCCTTGGGTGATTCCTCCTCATGCAGCGCCACATGAATTGTTCCGCCGTCCGGCGTAAACTTTATTGCATTGGAAAGGAAATTCAATAATACTTGGTTTAAACGAACACTGTCGCAGTATACATTTTCCTCAATAATATCATGTATTAGCACATCAAACGATTGTTTCTTTGCACGAATCTGCGGCTGTACAATGCTGACAATGTTCTCCATCACTTCCTTAAGGGAAATCTGATCCATATTTAGCGTCATCTTTCCGCTCTCAATCTTTGACATATCCAATACGTCATTAATTAATCCAAGCAAATGCTTGCTCGACAAGCTTATCTTTTTCAAACAGTTTTGTACCTGTTGCTGATTGTCAATGTTCGCAGTCGCAATCGCTGTCATTCCCACTATGGCATTCATCGGCGTTCGGATATCATGGCTCATATTGGAAAGAAACTCGCTCTTTGCCTTATTGGCTTCAATCGCTTCCTCACGTGCCTTGTTCAATGCCTGCATCTGCTGCTTTGTCATCTGGAAATATTTTATAAAAATCAAAATTAATGCAACAATAATCACAGCGCAGCTTAATATCGCCATGCCTAACCACTGATTGCTAAGATTGTTCACAGTTTCATCAAGCATACCATATGGCATAATTGTAATTAAAAACCACTCTGAAAATGGAAGCGCATTGCAATACATATTCCGCCGCCCATCACTACTCTCCATAATCATGCCAAAATCTTCTCGAACTGCCATGGCGTCCGACAATCGGTCAATATATTCTTTTGCATGTGCTCCGCAATCATTTCTAATATGTTCAAAATAACTATCAAAATAAGTCTTTCCGCCACGTATTACATAACTGCCATTCCTACGAATAATATGGGCATATGTCAATGCTTCTTCCTTATCCAGCGACAGCATATCACTGACAAAGCTTACCGGAATCGACGCAACAAGCGCAATACAATCCTCTCCATTTTCCATGGGATATGTACAAGGAATGCCTAATAATACCAATCCTGCTCCATCAGCACCTTCCCCTACTGCAATTTTCTTCTCTCCCTTTCTAAGAGAATCCAAAAATGGCTCTGGATCAACTACCTTTATCATATCTCCATATACCATTTCAAATATGCCTTCATTAGAAAAAAAAGCCAAATGGTCAAATCCCCTTGCAGAAGCAACATATTCCAATTCTTCCTTTAACCCCACAATATCCGTAAAGTCTTCTTCCGAAATGGTATTTACCATAACTTCCACCTGGGTCAGACGATCTAAACAGGTTGTTTCAAAATGCATTCGGACACGTTCACTCATGCCAGACATATACTGTGTACCTATTTCACTAAGCGTTTCAAAATTTTTCTTATCCATATGAACAACCATTATGGAAAAAATCACAAGACACAGGAGCATTAATGTAACTAAACTGGTTACCAGAAAACGTGTTACTTTATTTTTCAAGCAAATCACCCCGCTCTCCACATAAGCGTTTCAAATTATGCTCAACTGCTACGCAATGTTCTTCTATAGTCATTTTCCTTACTCCTTTATCAACAGATCCTGATATAAAGACAACCATTTTCTATTATAAAGGAAGTAATTTTCAAAATCAAGGGCTTTTGTGGAAATAAAAAATCTACGCGACCGTGCGCCGCCTTAGCGGCATATTTCCTCTGCACGGGTCTGTGCATAAAAGTTACTTTTCACACCCACGCTAAAGTAGTTGGAATCATACGCCAAAATGCTAAAAGCTTTCGCTTTTTTACTTCAGCATTTTGTGTGCAAAATCTGTTACAATTCACATCTTAATAACTTATAAGCTAATAAAAGCTGGCATGAGTGTGAATCAATGTCATTAACTTAAGTCTTCTGCCCCCTGATCAGCATTAGAAAATGTTTGGCAATTCAAGGTTTTGCACAACCGAGTTTCGGTCAGAAATCCCTTAAGTTAATGACATTGAGTGTGAATTGTAACACATAAAAAGCGGGATATTCCATCTATATCCCGCTTCAAAACTTATCCTTTATATTTACAAACTATACCTCAAACATTAACTCGCCATAAGTAGGAATCGGCCAGATATTGCTGTCTACCAGCATTTCAAGTCTATCAACTGGTGCACGCAGTGCTTCCATAGCTGTTTTCACAGATTCTTTATAATAAAAAGCCTGTTTCTTAACATCTGTTATCGCTGCTGCTTTTTCTTCCTCTGCAATTAACCTACTCAATGCCTGTTTTGCCTCTGTAAGCAATGTATCTACTTCGCTAAGCACTTCCATCTGCGCAATTGCACCTGCACCTGCTTCCTTAACCGCAATTACCGTATTGGCAAGTTCGCCCGTGTAAGCGGCAACTGCTGGAAGGATATCCTTGCTCGCCATATCAATCATGGTAAGCGCTTCAATATTAATGGTCTTAGCATATGTTTCATAGATAATCTCTTCGCGCGATTCCAGTTCAACCCTTGTAAAGATACCGAACTTTTCAAACAGCGCAACTGCCTTATCCGTTGTAATAGTCGATGCTGCTTCGATCATTGATTTAATATTGGGCAGTCCCCTTCTCTTTGCCTCTGCAACCCATTCCTCGGAATAACCGTCGCCGTTAAACACTATTCTCTGATGTTTTGTCATATATTCCTTAATTAAATCATGTACTGCTAAATCAAAATCTTGTGCTTTTTCCAAAATATCCGCAGCCTCGCAGAACGCCTCTGCCACAATCGCATTCAGTGTTGTGTTGGGACTTGCAATAGAATCTGCAGAGCCCACCATACGAAACTCAAATTTATTGCCAGTAAAAGCAAATGGCGATGTTCTATTTCGATCCGTTGCATCCTTCTCAAAATCTGGAAGCGTTGAAACGCCTGTTTCCAGCTTCCCACCCTCAAGCACTCTCTTAGCATCGCCTGTTTCAACAAGCTGACGCACAACGTCCTCTAACTGATCGCCTAAGAATATAGAAATAATTGCCGGCGGTGCTTCATTTGCACCAAGCCTGTGATCGTTTCCTACATCCGCCGCAGACTGACGCAACAAATCTGCGTGAATGTCAACCGCTTTCATTATGCAGGCAAGCACAAATAGAAATTGGATATTCTTGTTCGGCGTATCTCCAGGATCGAGAAGGTTCACACCGTCATCTGTTGTAATTGACCAATTGTTATGTTTGCCAGAACCATTTACACCTGCATAGGGCTTTTCATGCAGCAGACAGCGCAAATCATGTTTGTAAGCAACTTTCTTCATTGCTTCCATTACCAACTGGTTATGATCCACCGCAATATTTGCCGTTTCATATATGGGTGCTAATTCATGCTGTGCCGGAGCAACTTCATTATGCTGCGTTTTTGCTGTCACGCCTAATTTCCACAATTCCTCGTTTAAATCCTTCATATATGCGCCGACGCGCTCTTTAATTACACCAAAATAGTGATCTTCCATCTCCTGCCCTTTTGGAGCTGGTGCACCAAACAATGTACGTCCCGCAAACATTAAATCTTTTCTCTGCAAATACAAATCTTTATCCACTAAGAAATATTCTTGTTCAGGGCCTACAGAAGCTGTTACTTTTGTTGCTTTATCGTTGCCAAACAACTTCACAATACGAAGTGCCTGCTGACTTAACGCTTCCATCGAACGCAGCAGCGGCGTTTTTTTATCTAGCGCTTCACCAGTGTAAGAACAAAATGCTGTCGGAATACAAAGAATTGTGCCGCAGCCAGATTCCTTTAAAAATGCTGGTGACGTAATATCCCATGCGGTATAACCTCTTGCCTCAAATGTTGCGCGCAGACCGCCTGACGGGAAAGAAGAAGCGTCTGGCTCACCTTTAATCAATTCTTTGCCGGAAAACTCCATAAGCATCTTTCCATCCCCGTCCGGATGCGAAATAAAAGAATCGTGCTTTTCCGCCGTAATTCCTGTTAACGGCTGAAACCAGTGTGTATAATGTGTTGCGCCGTTCTCAACTGCCCAGTCTTTCATTGCCTTTGCCACAACATCTGCTGTCGTCATGGAAAGTTCTCCACCCTGATCCATAACTCTCATTACTTCCTGAAACACCTTTTTTGTCAGGCGTTCTTTCATTTTAGCTACCGTAAATACCTTCTCACCAAAGATTTTTTCTACGTTTAATGCTTCTCCCATTTTTACCTCATTTCTGCGCAGCCTATGCGCTTGCCGCCAGCAAAATGCACTTACAGTCAAGTAGGAAAAACATCCTTCTCTCCTGCTCGTCGCGCTGTGCATAAAAAAATGCCCCAAAAAAAGATATATTCTTTTTGGAACACCTTTGTTCACGACACAATTATTATATTTAAAGACGCTTATTATCGCCTTTGCTTTTTATAAGATAATATATCTTGAAAAAAAAATCAAGGCTTTCTTGCAATTTTTAGCTTGTCCAAGCCGTTTTCTGCATTTTGCATAGAAAATTTTTACAGGAAAGCCTATTTCTTGTGCGTTTTAACAATATATACTACACAACCGCACAAAGCAGCAATTTCCCTTTGTGCGGCTGTGTGCATGTTATACTTAACGTCAGTCTTTTCAACGCTTAGTATAACTATATTATTGCGGAATTGTAACGCGAAGGATATCACCTGCCTCCGCTTTTTCCGAAAATTCTGCATACAATATTTGTTTTGCGTGCGGACAGCTTGCTACAGCTTCTCCCTCCTCCGTATACAAAGAGGACACGGTAACTGTACAATTTCTGCCGTCTGGTTTCATCAATTCGATCTGATCGCCCACACAGAATTTATTTTTCTGTTCAAACCGCGCAAATCCCCGCTCGTCAACAGAATCCACTGTCCCTAAGTAAACCGCCTCATTCACATAGGTACTGCTGTCATAAATCTGTGTATTTTCGTTTGGCTTTCCGAAATAAAATCCTGTTGTAAATTGACGGTAAGTGCATTTACCTATCTCCGCCTGATACCATGCCATATTTGCCAAATACTGTTCTTTGGAAATAAAATAGTCGTCGATCGCCTTCCGGTATGTGCGCGCCACACATGCCACATACAGCGCCGTTTTCATTCTGCCCTCGATTTTCAGACTGTCAATCCCTGCTTCCACAAGTTCCGGAATATGCTCAATCATACATAAATCCTTGGAATTAAACAGAAATGTTCCACGCTCATTTTCATAAACTGGTAAATATTCGCCGGGGCGCTTCTCCTCAACTACCGCATATTTCCAACGACACGGATGTGTACATGCCCCTTGGTTTGCATCCCGCCCTGTGAAATAATTGGAAAGCAGGCAGCGCCCTGAATAGGAAATACACATTGCGCCGTGAATAAAACTTTCTATCTCCATCTCGTCTGGTATATGCTCTCGAATTTCACGGATTTCTGCAAGGGAAAGTTCTCGTGCCGACACTACACGCTTTGCCCCCTGCTGCCACCAGAATAAATACGTTTGATAATTTGTATTATTTGCCTGTGTAGAAATATGAATTTCCAATTCTGGACAAATCTCTTTGGCAAGCAGAAACATACCAGGATCGGAGATAATCAATGCATCTGGTTTAAGCCTGCTTAATTCTTGAAAATATGTTCTAGCGCCATCTAAATCACTATTATGCGCCAGAATATTTGCTGTTACATAAACCTTAACACCACGTTTATGCGCAAATGCAATGCCCTTGCCCATATCCTCCAAGGAGAAATTTTTTGCTTTTGCCCGCAGACCAAATGCTTCGCCGCCGATATAAACCGCATCCGCTCCGAATGTAACAGCCGTTTTCAGAACCTCCAAACTACTTGCCGGCACCAAAAGTTCAGGCTTTTTTATATTATTTATCTTTGTCATATTTCATTCCCCTAAACCTTTTTAAAGGAAAGCGTCACGCCATCCCCCACCGGAAGAATCACCGTTTCCAAGAAATCACTTCTAGTCAGCGCATCAAGATACTGCCGCATCCTTTTGTAAATCGTACGATTTCTGCGTGGAATTGCATACTTCGATTCCATAATCTCGCCCTCCTGAAAAATATTGTCAGAAACCAACAATCCCTTCGGTTTTAGAAGCCGCAGCGTATCAGGCAGGAAATGAATATACTGCCCCTTTGCCGCATCCATAAATATAAAATCATAACTCTCGTTTTCTGTGAGATGTTTCAGCACTTCAGCAGCATCCCCTTCCAGCAAAGTAATCTCTTCCATTTTGCCAGCAAGTTCAAAATGCTCCTTCGCCTTTGCAATATATTTATCATACCGCTCAATCGTAGTAATATGACAGTTTTTCGGCGCAAATGTGCTCATAAACAATGCGGAAAACCCAACCGCTGTCCCAACTTCCAAAATGCGTTTCGGCTGTATCAAAGTCATCAAAAACCGCAAAAGCGACTGCATCTGCGGACGGATAATTGGAACATTGTCCTCTTTTGCTTCCTGTTCCAATTGATTTAACAGTGGCGGCAGCGTATAATCAAAAGAATGCAAAAATGCTGCTAATCGTTCGTTGTCCACTATTCTTCCTCCGCTTCCTCATCCACGCCGCACATAACCTTTATCATTTCCTGTGCGGTCATAGCAGTGCTTAACTCATATGTCCCTGCTTTAATCTCTCCTCTGTAATCGGAAAACAATTCTTGAAAGAAGAAAATATTCGCATCTGCAACTAGCCCTTTCTGCTCCAAGACCTTTGCAAGCGCCATTGGCTTTGCATCTTCCGATACAACAACACTTACTGTTCTGCCCTCCCCCTGCGATATCGGAATATCAGCAAACACTTGATAACCAATTTCATAGGCGCTCACTGCTAGACGGAATACGCCGAAAATAATTACCGCTGCCAGCGCTATCCGCACAATCATAGAAACAATCGCTCCTAAAAACTGTTTTGCACTCATTCCCTCTAAACCTCCATAATAATTGGCAGAATCATTGGACGGCGTTTTGTCTTTTTCCACACAAATTCTCCAAGCGTATCCTTTATCGTAGCCTTTATCTTGCCCCAATCTGTAATATTTTTCTTTAGGCAGGCAAGCACTGCTTTCTCAATAATCTTGCGTGCCTCGTCCATTAACTCATCCGATTCTTTTACATAGACAAAACCTCTTGATACAATATCCGGCCCGGAAAGCAGCTCACCGGACGCGCCATCCAAAGACATTACAGCAATAATAATGCCATCCTCCGCCAAATGCTGCCTGTCACGCAGCACTACATTTCCTACATCACCAACGCCAAGTCCATCTACCAATACTGTACCAACTGGTACTTTTCCTGTAATTTCTGCACTCTCCATATCTAGGGAAAGCACATCACCAGACTGTAAAATAAATACGTCTTCTTTCTCAATACCTAATTCCATTGCAAGCTTAGCCTGTGCTTTTAGATGTTTATATTCACCGTGGATAGGAACTGCATACTTAGGCTTTGTCAGCGTGTAAATCAGCTTAATTTCCTCCTGACAAGCGTGTCCTGACACGTGCGTATCTTGAAAAATAACATCCGCACCCTTTTTAAACAGCTCATTAATTACTTTTGTAATTGCTTTCTCATTGCCGGGAATTGGACTAGAAGAAAAGATAATAGTATCGCCTTTTGCAATTGTAATTTTCTTATGCATCCCGCTTGCCATACGGCTTAATGCAGCCATGCTCTCCCCTTGGCTTCCGGTTGTAATAATAACCGTTTTATCTTTTGGATAATTTTTCAGCCGTTCTATATCAATCAATGTATTGTCCGGAATACTAATACGATTTAAGTTGGAGGCTGTTTCAATAATATTGACCATACTCCGCCCCTCAACAACAACTTTCCTGCCAAATTTATCCGCAGTATTAATAATTTGCTGCACTCTATCCACATTGGAAGCAAAAGTTGCTATAATAATCCTTGTCTTTTTGTGTTCTTCAAACAGTGCATCAAAAACCGGCCCAAGCTTCTTCTCTGACGGCGTAAAGCCTTGCCGTTCTGCATTGGTACTGTCGCACATCAGCGCAAGCACACCCTTTTTCCCCAGTTCCGCAAAACGCTGCAAATCAATCGCATCACCATATACAGGCGTGTAATCGACTTTAAAATCACCTGTATGCACTACCGTTCCTGCCGGAGAGTAAATTGCCAGCGCCGCTGCATCTACAATACTATGATTCGTCTTAATAAATTCAATACGAAAACAGCCCAGATTAATGTTCTGCCCAAACTTTACTACCTTCCTGCGTACATTGTGCATTAAGTTATGCTCTGTCAGCTTGTTCTCAATAATCCCCATTGTAAGCTTTGTCGCATATATTGGTACATTTAAGTCTTTCAGCACATAGGGCAGCGCACCAATATGATCCTCATGCCCATGCGTAATTACAAATCCTTTTACTCTATCCTGATTGTTCTTTAGATACGTTACATCAGGAATAACCAAATCGACACCGAGCATATCATCCGCTGGAAAACTCAAACCGCAGTCCACCACAATAATACTGTCTTCATATTCAAAGGCAGTAATGTTCATCCCAATCTGCTCAAGCCCTCCCAAGGGTATAATCTTAAGCTTCGCCGTATTATGTTGTTTGTTCTGTTTCAAAATAAACCTCCTAAATTACTATTCACCGTTCTTTTTAAATTAGGTCAATGTCCTCCAGCATATTTTCAAAAACGCCTGAAACAGCCTCCAATTCCGCTTCCTCCTCGACCATACTGTAAACCTGCTCATGTTCCTCTGCTCCGGATTCCGCTCTTAAAATATATGCGTTGCCATCTTCCTCCTCGTCCGCATCCGTTACCAGAATATAATTCACCCCGCCTATGGTCGTCTGCTCCAAAACAAAAAATTCCACAGCTTCTCCGCCCTCTGGCATAAAGGTAATTTTCTCCATTCTAAGCAACCTCCATTCATTCACTTTGCTTATTTCTGCAAAAATCCAAATATCCCTGCAAAATAAAAACTGCCGCTATTTTATCGACGTGTTCTTTCCTATTCTCACGTCTGATACCGGCCTCAATCATTGCTTTATCTGCTGCTACTGTAGTTAACCGCTCATCCCACAACTGTACTGTTAAGCCCGTTCTACGCTCTAACATTTCCTGAAAGGCAAGTGTTTTCTCTGCCCGTTCTCCAAGTGAATCGTTCATGTTCTTAGGATACCCAAGAATTATCTCGTCTACTTCATATGCAACGATTAATTCTTCAATTCTTGCCAGCGTCTGCCGCAGCTTGTCCTCATACTTTCTCCGTACAATCTCAATTCCCTGTGCCGTAATCAACAGTGGGTCGCTAATGGCTACGCCAACCGTCTTCGACCCAAAATCAAGTCCCATCTTCCTCATGTATATACCTCCAGCGTACATTATACGCCTACAAATTATACTCATGGTTACTAAAATCTGCCAAATCATCCGACTCACAAGCGGGAAGCATCGTGAATATGTGATAAATATGACTGCTCATAAGTATAAAAGCTTAACGCACCGCCTAAAACGGCACCCCCTCCATGAGAAGAACGCATGGATATCACCGGAAACCAATTACCGGAATGGCTGCCATCCTGCATTCCGAATATAGGATTTCAGCATTTCTTCCACAAGCTCGTCCCGCTCCACCCGCATAATCATAGCTCTAGCGCCTTTATGACTTGTAATATATGTGGGATCGCCTGACATAATATATCCTACTATCTGATTTACCGGATTGTACCCTTTCTCTGTCAGGGCAGCATATACAGAAGCCATTACATCATGTACGGAATTACCCCCGCTCAAATCGTCGGGCGCAATCTGTATGTATTGTGTACGAGTTAAATCTTCCATTTGTCTATGCTCCTTCCATCAAATCGGGTTTCCGACTTTTTGCATTGTTAAATCTATCATAACTTAATCTTTGCGAAAATTCAACTCCTCTTTGCATACAATTTTATAAATTGTGCTAAACGAATAAACTTTTACCATTCTATTGTATCGTTAACAGCATAATGTCCTCTTGCAAAACACCTGTTATTTTACCGTGTACAATTTGATTTGACAGTATTTGTCCATACTGCGCTTTCACTGCTGCTTTTACATATTCCCTCGTATGCCCAATCCAATATTTTTCGCCAGATAGTTCTTTTTCCTCCTCCATCAGTACGTCTGCTTCTTTCCCTATATAAAAACTGCGAAACTGTTCTGACGCCTCCTGCTCAATTTTCTGCAATTCTTGGCTTCTTTGTGCCTTTATCTGCTCTGACACCTGCTGCTGCATTTCGGCTGCTTTCGTTCCTTTGCGCCTAGAATACTTAAAAATATGCGTTTCAAAAAATGCCGCGGCTTCGACAAACTGTTTTGTCTGCCCAAATTCCTCCTCCGTTTCCGCCGGAAATCCTGTAATAATATCCGTAGTAATTGCCGGATGCACAAACGTCTTACGTAGAAGCGCAACGCCCTCCATATACTGTTCCGGGGTATAATGGCGATTCATGCGCTTTAATGTTTCCGCGCATCCGCTTTGCAAGGATAAATGAAAATGCGGACAAAGATGTTGCATATTCGCAAGTTTTTTTACAAATTCCTGTGTTATAATCCGCGGCTCAAGCGAACCAAGGCGAATCCGTTCCACACCGTCAGTTTTGTCTATTGCCTGTAGTAACGAAAGCAAGTGTCTGCTGTTTTTACTGAAATTCTTATGATTTACAGCATCTTCATGCAACACGGATTCTTCTGCGAAATCAGCGCCATACGAACTAATATGAATCCCCGTAAGAACAAACTCCTTATAACCTGCTGCCACAAGCCCTTGTATCTCCAACAATATATCTGCTTGCTTGCGGCTTCGCACGCGCCCTCTTGCATAGGGAATAATACAATATGTGCAAAATTGGTTGCAGCCGTCTTGAATTTTAATATAAGCACGTGTATGTTCCTGCGTACCCGTCAGCTTCATTTCCTCATATTCCTTGGTATGGCTAATATCAATTATGCTTTCTTCTCGAACATCCATTCCATTAAGATACCGTTCCAAAATATCTGCTATATTCTTTTTCTTATTGTTGCCAATTATTAAGTCGACTGCTTCCTCGGCTTTGGCTGCTGAGGGATCGGACTGCACATAGCATCCTACAGCTACCACAACTGCCTGTGGGTTTGTTTTTTTTGCTTTGTGCAGCATCTGGCGGCTCTTGCGGTCGGCTATATTCGTCACAGTACAAGTATTTACAATATAAATATCCGCTTTTTCCTCAAATGGTACAATCTGATAGCCCTTCTGGATAAGTGACTGCAACATTGCGTCCATTTCATAGGCGTTTACCTTGCAGCCAAGGTTGTGAAATGCAACCGTCTTCATGGATATCCCCCTTATCTAAATTCCGTGCATTTGTCAATTTGCACATTTTTTTTGAATATTTTCGTCATTTTTCAGGACAACTGTTTTCTATCTTCGGTTGACTTTTCCCTTATTTACCTTTATTATTAAAAAGGAAGTATAAAAAAGGAGGTAGTCAGAATGAAGACTGTTCAGATTTCTTTAAACTCAATTGACAAAGTAAAGTCCTTTGTTAATGATATCACAAAATTCGATTACGATTTCGACCTTGTATCCGGTAGATACGTTATCGACGCAAAATCAATTATGGGTATTTTCAGCTTGGATTTGTCAAAGCCAATCGACTTGAACATCCATACAGAGGGCAGCACAGACGAGATTATGGCAGTATTAAAAGATTATTTAGTTTAATCTTTGCTTTGCAGTGTATATATTTTAATGCAATTTATATACATACTCTGCCACAATGATTCCGCTTCGTTATCGTATTACAACTTTATAACAAAGCAGACAAATGGCATGGAAAAGTGTTCTTATCGGATTCTTTTCCATGCTTTTTTTGCTGCTCAACCTTTTACGGGCTTTGCTGCATAGTGCAAAGTCCTAAGCGAAACGGTTACTAAACCACTTCGATCACTTCATCCGTTTCCAGTGCGGTCTTTACCAGCGCATCAATCCCTTCATCCAAATTCGTTTCATGCCGCCGAATAATATTTAAGTTCGGTTTCGTAACCGGATGTTTTGCTACAAAAATCGTACAGCAGTCCTCAAACGGCAGAATTGATGTTTCATAAGTATGGATCTGCTCTGAAACTGTTACTATTTCCTGCTTGTCAAACCCAATGAGCGGTCGGTAAACGGGAAGCGTGCAGACATCATTGGTTGCCATTAACGACTGCATGGTCTGTGAAGCCACCTGCCCAATGCTCTCTCCTGTTATCAGTCCCAGACAGCCCGATTCCAGCGCAAGATGCTCTGCAATCCGCATCATATAACGACGCATAATAATGGTTAGTTCATCATGTGGGCATTTATCATAAATATAAAGCTGAATATCCGTAAAATTGATTACATGAAGTCGAATCGGCCCGCTAAACCGCGCCACATATTTTGCTAAATCCACAACTTTCTGCTTTGCACGGTCACTGGTATAAGGCGGAGCGTGAAAATACACTGCATCAATTTTTACCCCGCGCTTTGCAATCATATATCCAGCAACAGGAGAGTCAATACCGCCTGATAACAGCAGCATTCCCTTACCGTTCGTTCCTATGGGAAGCCCACCTGGCCCTGCAATTACCAATGAATAAATATAAATCATCTCGCGAATTTCAATATGCAGCATAATATCTGGTTTATGCACATCAACGCGAATTTCAGGGAACGCATTTAAAACAGCCTCCCCAATATCACAGTTAATCTCCATTGAATTTTTCGGATAATTTTTCCGTGCTCTGCGTGCCTCCACTTTAAAGGTTATATGCTTGTCGGGATAAACCCGATCCATATAGCTGACAACCTCCTCACAAAGCTTCTCAAAGCCGCAGTCCTCCACCTTTACCACCGGACAAATACCAGATATACCAAATACTGTTTTTAAATTTTCTACAGTTTCATCAAAATCAAACGCACTTAGCGCGTTGACATATATCCGCCCCTGCGATTTCGTCACTTCAAATTCCCCGTCGCAGCGCCGCAGCGCATAACGGATTTGGTCGCAAAGGCGGTCTTCAAAAATATATCTGTTTTTTCCCTTGACTCCAATCTCTGCGTATTTTATTAAAAATGATTTGTACATTCTTCTCTCCTTACTTTTCTCGAAATTATTTTCTGGTATAGCGACGCAGCATTGGAATCAACTCTTGCAAACAGCGGATTGTATAAGTAATTTCCTCCTCCGTAGTCAGTATGCTAAAGCTAAAACGCAGCGTAGAATCAAGATACTGCTTTTCAACGCCAATCGCCTTTAATGTGGCTGACGGCATCGGTTTATTGGAAGAACAGGCGCTTCCTGCTGATACGTAAATTCCTTTATCTTCAAGCGCATGAAGCATCACTTCACTTCTTACGCCTTGAATGGATACGCTAACAACGTGCGGCGCACTTGCAGTTCCTGTTAAACCGTTGATTTTCACACCCTCGATCTGTGTTACCCCTTGAATAAAATGTTCCTTTAATCCATATAAATAGCTGACTTTTTCATCAAGATCTTTATAAACCTCCTCCACTGCCAATGCCATTCCAGCAATAGCTGGTACATTCTCTGTACCAGAACGCATTCCTTTCTGCTGCCCGCCGCCGAATATAATCGGACGCACTTTCGCCTTTTCACTAATATAGAGGAATCCAATTCCCTTTGGCCCGTGGATTTTGTGCGCACTTACCGATAACAAATCAATATTCATCCGCTTCGGATAGATGTGGAATTTTCCGAATCCCTGCACCGCATCACAGTGAAACAGTGTCTGCGGATTCATGCGATGAATGAGTTCTCCGGCTTCTGCAATTGGCTGCAAAGAACCAATTTCATTATTGGTATGCATAATTGACACTAAAATCGTACCGCGCGTCATTGCCTTTTCCAAGTCACGCAGACTAATTACGCCTTTGCTGTCGACTGGCAGATAAGTTACTTGAAATCCCTGTTCCTCTAAATACGCACACGTTTGCAAAACTGCTGGATGTTCGATCCGTGTCGTAATAATATGCCGCCCTGCTCTGCCATTTGCAAAAGCACCACCAATTAAAGCAATATTATCTGATTCCGTACCACCGGAGGTAAATATAATTTCTTTTTCCTGAACCTTTAGATTTTTGGCAATTACTTCCTTTGCGTAACGGATATATCTTTCGCCCTCCATCCCTTTCCGATGCATACTGGAAGGATTCCCATAGTCTTCACACAAAATCTGTGTCATCAGCGCCGCCACATTAGGCAGGCATTTTGTCGTAGCCGAATTGTCCAAATAAACTTCCATTCTATTCACACCTTTAATGTATCTAATTCCATAAGGAGTCCCTTATCTTATTCTATAAATATGCACATTCCCACAATTTGGTGCTTTGATTTTGCAAGCTTATTCCTACGCTTTGCCGCTTTTGGAATGCTGTTTTACATAATCTAGCACTGCCTGATTATCCTCTGGCATACGACAACCGACAATACATTCACCATCGTTATCTGTACAGCGCATAATGCTTCCTTCCAAGGGGCTTGCCCCTTGTATTACAAAATTTGGGATATCAACTTTCACCTGTTTTCCAATAAAACGTGTAAACTGCATATTCGTAGTTGAAAAAGCAAATCCATTTGCACTGATATTTACCATTTTCCCGTTTACAGATTCTTTTACGCCATCTACCGTAATCGCACAGGCATCTGAAACCAAAACCCGCTCATACTTTCTTCGATTTACAACAGAAGGGCTGGAAGTCAGCACCACCTTAAACCAACCATCGCCCTTATCTTTTAAAGGCGTTATCTTGGCATCATTCCAGTGATAAAGCACATTTTCAACCGCAACACGCAAATGGAACAATTGATTTTTTGTACGAATTGCCGCAGCAGCCTTCTCATCATACAGCCGAATTATTAAATCCTTACCCGATTGCTCGCAGACTTCGCCCCTGTATTCTTGGCTGCTGTTTGATGCGGATACCCCCGTTTGTGCGTATGCAACAGAAACTTTCATTCCTGCCTTTACATCCTGTACCCCCATAAAGCCGCCATCGCCGAGTTCCTCCATCAGCCTTCCCACAACGTTTTCAATCTTGTTGACATTGGCGGCAGTTTCTCCATATTTATTCAGCATTGCCTTTGTTGTAGCATCTGCGTCGCTAATACTTTCTGTCATCACCTGCATGACATCGCAAATCTGCTGCATATTGTTGACCATATTTTGGTTGGAACTTTCTACTTCTTTCATAGCAGAATCAATTACACCAATATGGCTGCCCATCTGTGTTGAATCATCGGTAATGGTTACAACACTTTCATTTACTTTATTGACATTCTGTGTTGCTACCTGTATTAATTCCAGCGTCTTAGTAATGGACTGCGTCATTTTATCCGCTGTTTCCTCCAAATGCTGCAACGCCGTTAAAATACGACTAGAAGAACTCTGTGTTCCCATACTGAGATTTCTAATTTCATCTGCCACAACCGCAAAGCCTTTTCCAGCTTCCCCTGCGCGCGCCGCCTCAATCGAAGCATTAAGCGCCAGCAAGTTGGTCTGTGAAGTAATGCCGGAAATCGTTCCTGTTTCCTCCTTAACCATTACAAACTCGCTGCGAAACTCATTTAAAACCTTTTCCACCTCAGCAGACAATTCCGCCATCATATTGGTAGAATCCACAACACCGGCGAGCGCCTGCGAACTTTCCTGTGCATGAGAAACAGATTCCTGTACCAACTGCATCATCTGTTCCACCAGTCCAGCCACATTCTGCACCTGTGTATTAATTTCCGTTGTCATATCCATTGAGGACATTGTTTTCTGATAGAGCACACCATTATTATTGGCAAGCTCTGTCATACCTGATACCACATTTCCAGCGCCCTGTTTATTTTCATCAGCAAGTTCGCGCACTACAGTCACACCATCTACAATTGCATTGCTTGCGGTTTTTACCTTCGCAATGGTTTCCACAACCCTTTTTAAATTACTTTTAATAGACTCTGTCAGTGCATTATCCGATTGGCACATGTGATCGATAGAGAGAATATAACAACCATAGCAAAGCATAATACAGCCTAACTGAAGCAGATAATCCTTAATATCTTTCGCTGCATTCATCCCTTGCATATAACGGTATACAATACTTCCGACAACTACAATCGTATTAGTAATTGCACAACGAATAATATATTTCTTATCCTTATATAAAATCACCATACTTGTAATTGGAAAAATATAAGCAAATGTTATCGCTGATTCCGAGGTACAAATTACAAATGTATAAAAAATACCATACCCAACTGCAAGAATATCCTTGTAAAACGCAATCTCCATCCCTTTTATTTTTAAGACTGCAAGTCCAATAAAATATGGTATCCAACACACTAGAAAATATACAGTTATGTATCCAGACGTATGCTGCCCTCGAATTGATTCTCCCGCACATAACGCGGAAAGAAGTACATTTACGACAAGCCAAACCAACATTGCTTTGCGGTTTGCACTCTTTTTAAACACTTCTTCATTGTATTCCATATACGTTTCCCTTCCCTCTGCCGTTTTTATATACTCACGAACAATTAGATTTTCCTTTCTGCACAGCACGTATTGTCCGCTTATACAATATAGGCTGTGCAGGAATTGGGAATCTTAACAGTTCCTTCGTATAATACAGGTATCCCTATATGAAATCTTACCACATTATAAAATATTTTTCCAGTTATCTTACGAAATTCAACAAACTATTATAATAGTTCGTTACTTTTCACACCCACACCAAAGTAGTGGAAATCATGCGCCAAAATGCTTGCACTTTAGCATTTTGTGTGCAAAACCACTCCGTAGCGGCTTGATGCATCTCAACCTCTACGCTATTTCACAGGACTGTCGCATTAAGGAAAATAGATACAAGACATTATAGTACTATGTTATATCTTACTTAATATCTTGTATAGTTAAAACTTATTGCGACAGCTCCTCGCTAAACTGTAACAAACTATCATTTATTTTATGATTCCAAAAAATACATGATCCATGCCATTACCGTGAATCCGGCTGTTTCCGTTCTTAAAATCCGCTTACCTAATGTAATGGGGGTCACGCCCTGTGCAGCGGCTGCCTGAATTTCAGCTTCCTCAAAACCGCCCTCCGGCCCGATAAACACAGCGACCGACTGCCCTACAGCAATACTTTCAATCGCCCGTCTTGTTCCCTCCATACCAGAAGCTCCGACAAGACTTTCTTCCATCTCATAAGGAACCAGCTTAACCTCCATCTGCTCTGCATATGCAAGCGCCTCTGCAAAGGACATAACTTCCCGTATCTGCGGCACAATGGCACGCTTACTCTGTTTTGCTGCCGCCTCTGCAATCCCCTGCCAGCGGGCAATTTTTGCCTTTGCTTTTTTATCCTCCAACTTAACGATGCACCGTTTCATAGCAACCGGAATAATCTCATAAACGCCAAGTTCTGTCATTTTCTGAATAATCAGCTCCATTTTATCCCCTTTAGGTATTCCCTGAAACAAATAGATCTTGGCGGGAAGTTCTACGCCGTCCTCCTTAATAAAACGCAGACGACAAACTATCTCGGTCTCCGTAAAAGCTTCAATACCACAGCGGTAATCCCTGCCATCAATACCGTTACTTATGCTGATTTCCTCGCCGATTTTCAAACGGAGGACATTTTTAATATGATTTACGTCTGTCCCACGAATCAGAATGGTCTTTTCTCCTATCTGCGAGGGTTCTACAAAAAAATGATACATATTTCGTATATTCTCCTATATTCTAAAGCCATTTCCCGGTTTTAAAACGATTTCCGTGCAGTTATACTGACCCATTCCCCTTGATAACAAATATCCAAAATCTCCATATTGGCAGATTCCACGGCTTCCCTAACAATCTGCTCCTTATTATCAATAATACCTGAACTAATATAAATCCCGCCCTTTTTCAAATGCGAATAAATCACGGGGGTCAGTGGTACTAGTACATCTGCAAGGATATTGGCTACCACTATATCATATTTATCATAACCTGCCCAATCCTGCACTTCCTTATCTGTTATAATATTCCCAATCTTTAATGCAAACGAATCCATTGGAATATGATTTACTTCCATATTCTCCCGCACTGCCTCCACTGCGCATGGATCTAGATCTGTGCCTGCGGCTTTGTTAATCCCATACATCAGCGAAACAATCGAAAGAATCCCGCTTCCAGTGCCAACATCCAACAAAACAGTATCCGGTGTAATATACTTCTTCAATTGCCGGATACACAACTGTGTGGTTTCATGCATTCCTGTACCGAACGCCGTTCCCGGATCGATATGAAGGATTTTCTTATCTTTGTCCTCCTCCTTTACTTCCTCCCATGAAGGAATTACCAATAAATCATCAATATAAAATTGGTGAAAATACTGCTTCCAATTATTAATCCAATCAATATCCTCCGTTTCTGATACCAAAACAGAACCTTCTCCAATCTCCATAAAATCACGCAGTGCTTCCAGTTCATTATGAATATCTCTAACGACCTGATCGGTATCAATCGGCGTATGTGCGTCCTCCTCCAAGAAAAAACTTAGATAAGCTATCCCGTCGTCTTCTGGTGCATCTGGAAGGATATCAACAAACATCTGCTCCTTTTCTAACGGTGTCAACGGCACTTTATCCTCTATCTGTGCACCCTCTAACCCAATATCATACAATGTACTTATAATAATATCCTCTGCTTCTGTAATTGTTTTTACTGTAAATTTTTTCCACTTCACAACCACACCCCCATTCAAATCAACTCCGTGTACAATCAAGAAGGAGAATGTTCTTCTCACCTTCTTGCGCGCCGGGCACTCGTCAGCTTTGCTGACATTCTTCCTCTGAGTGCCCGTGTGCATAAAAATGCTTGCAAAAGCAGTTCCACCATACGCTTTCGCAAGCATTCCATTTCTCACCTTAATTAGGAACTGTTAAAGAATTAATCCAGTTCCTTAGATCTATTTTGTAAAAAAATTCTTTTTCTTTTTCTTCTTATCGTCTATAGATTCGTTGGCTTCCATATTTTTCACAGATTCCAACGTGTTTCCGGTTTCATTGTCAAATTTACGTAAAAGTTCTCTTGCCTCACTCGAAAGTTTATCGGGTACTTGTACCACCAGCGTTACATAGTGATCGCCGCGAATATCCTTATTTCTAAGGGACGGAACACCTTTTCCGCGCAGACGTACACGGGTATCCGTCTGTGTGCCTGCTTTCACGTCATACACCACTTTTCCGTCCACCGTATCAATTAATATCTCACCGCCGAGCGCTGCAACTGCAAACGACATCGGAACTGTAGAAAAGATATTCATATCCTGACGCTGGAAAATCGGATGCCTGTCAACGACAACTTCGACAAGTAAATCACCTCTCGGCCCGCCATTGACACCAGGTTCTCCTTTATCGCGGATACGCACGCTCTGTCCATTGTCAATTCCTGCCGGAATTGAAACCTGTATCTTCTTCCTGCCCGAAATATAGCCGCTACCATGACAGTCTGGGCATTTATCTTTAATGGTCTTACCCGTACCGTTACAGTCTGGGCAGACCTGTGAATTACGGATTGTGCCAAACGGTGTCTGATGCTGTGTCACAACCTGACCACGCCCGCCGCAGCGATGACACGTTTCTGGTGAGGTTCCCGGCTTTGCACCTGTTCCATTACAGGTCTTGCAGGTATCCTTTAGATTCAGATCCAGTTCTTTCTCCACACCAAATACAGCTTCCTCAAATGTAATGCGGACGCTGGTGCGCAGATTTGCCCCCTTCATCGGCCCGTTGCTTCTCGAACTCCGACTGCCGCCTCCAAAGAAATCGCCAAAGATATCGCCGAAGATATCAGAGAAATCAGCCCCGCCGAAGTCAAATCCACCAAAGCCTCCTGCTCCGCCGCCTTCGAAGGCAGAATGTCCAAATTGATCATACTGACACCTTTTGTCAGGATCACTAAGCACTGCATATGCTTCAGAAGCCTCTTTGAATTTCTTCTCCGCCTCCTCATCACCAGGGTTCATATCCGGATGATACTTTTTAGCAAGCTGCCTATATGCTTTTTTAATGGTCGCATCGTCAGCGCCTCTCTCGACGCCTAGCACTTCATAATAATCTCTTTTCTGCTCTGCCATGTTAATCCATGCCTTTCTATGTTTAAACTGTAACCTTTTTCATATAAAACTTAGAAGTTTTTAGGAACTGCGCAGAAATAACCTGCAAACACATATATTAATTCTAAACAATTCCTTAGCGCCGCGCCAAATGGCGCGGCGTCTTACCACTTCCTATACTCACAAACGATTCGTTTTCCCTTCAACACAACACGTATTGTCCGTTTATGCATTACATTATAAGCAGTGTTGAAATTAGGAAAGCTTAACGCTCGCTGGTACGTCTATCATCTTATACTTCTCTGTAATCTCCGTCTACAACGTCATCTGCTGTTGTTGTATTGTCAGTCTGTGCTGCGCCGCCCATATCACCCATATCCGGGCCTGCGCCACCAGCTCCCTGCATATTTTCATACATCTTCGTAAAGAGATTCTGCGCCTTAGACATTAATGCCTCCTGCTTACTCTTTAACTCGGCAACCTGATCTTCAGTCATCTCTGCATCTTTGGTGCTCTCAAGGAAGGACTTTAACTCATTTAAGTCTGCTTCCAAAGATGCTTTTTCATTGGCGTCAATCTTATCACCAACTTCGCCCAATGCTTTCTCTGTCTGGAATACAAAGGAATCTGCATCATTGCGCGCGTCAATTGCTTCCTTGCGCTTTCTATCCTGTGCTTCGTACTCTGCTGCTTCCTTTACTGCCTTCTCGATATCCTCATCAGACATATTTGAACCTGCTGTAATTGTAATATGCTGCTCTTTGCCTGTTCCTAAATCCTTAGCAGATACATTTACAATACCATTTGCATCAATATCGAATGTAACCTCAATCTGTGGAACACCACGTCTTGCTGGAGGAATCCCGTCAAGACGGAACTGTCCAAGAGATTTGTTATCTCTTGCAAACTGACGTTCACCTTGAACAACATTGATATCTACTGCGGTCTGATTGTCTGCCGCTGTTGAGAAAATTTGGCTTTTCTTGGTCGGGATGGTTGTATTACGTTCAATTAACTTTGTCGCTACGCCTCCCATTGTTTCAATAGAAAGGGAAAGCGGTGTTACGTCGAGCAGAAGGATTTCGCCTGCACCTGCATCGCCGGCAAGCTTACCACCTTGAATAGATGCACCGATTGCAACACATTCATCGGGATTTAAGGACTTACTTGGCTCTTTGCCTGTAAGCTGTCTTACCTTATCCTGTACTGCCGGAATACGTGTAGAACCACCAACCAACAATACCTGACCAATTTCAGAAGAAGTTAGTCCCGCATCTTTTAATGCATTCTGCACGGGAATTGCTGTCCGCTCTACTAAATCATGTGTTAATTCATCAAATTTCGCCCTTGTCAAATCCATATCAAAATGCTTCGGGCCTTCTGCTGTTGCTGTAATAAACGGCAGATTAATATTAGTCGTTGTCGCAGAAGAAAGTTCCTTCTTTGCCTTCTCCGCTGCTTCCTTTAGACGCTGCATTGCCATTTTATCGCCGGAAAGGTCAATACCCTCCTGCTTTTTAAACTCCTCGGTCATCCACTGAATCAATTTATTATCAAAATCGTCACCGCCAAGGTGTGTGTCACCGTTTGTCGCCAACACTTCGATAACGCCGTCGCCTATTTCAATAATTGATACATCAAAAGTACCACCGCCAAGGTCATATACTAAAATTTTCTGCTCTTTTTCATTGTCCAAACCATATGCAAGCGCTGCTGCCGTCGGTTCATTAATAATACGCTTTACATCTAAGCCTGCAATTTTACCTGCATCCTTCGTTGCCTGACGCTGTGCATCGTTAAAATATGCTGGAACTGTAATCACTGCTTCTGAAACTTTCTCACCCAGATAGCTTTCTGCATCCGCCTTTAATTTCTGAAGAATCATTGCAGAAATCTGCTGCGGCGAATATTTCTTATCATCAATCGTTCTGCCGTGGTCAGTACCCATATCTCTTTTAATGGAAGCGATTGTCTTCTCTGCATTGGTAACAGCCTGACGCTTTGCCGGTTCTCCGACAAGACGCTCGCCGGTCTTTGTAAACGCCACTACGGACGGCGTTGTCCTTGCACCCTCTGTATTTGCAATAACGGTAGGCTTACCACCCTCCATAACAGCTACGCAGCTATTTGTTGTACCTAAGTCAATACCAATAATCTTACTCATGATTTTATTCCTCCTATTGAAAAATCATATATAATAAAATAATAAATACCTATCAAATCTTAATAAAACATAAAACCGCTACGACACAACGGCAACCATGCTGTGTCTTACCACACTATCGCGGTAGGTATAACCTTTTTGTAGTTCCTGCGCAATAATACCGGATTCATACTCCTCGCTCTCCACCTGCATTACTGCATTGTGCAAATCGGGATTAAATTCACAGCCAACCGCTTCAATCGGCTTTACTTCCAGCTTTTCTAATTCGGTCATCAACTGTTTGTAAACCATATTCATGCCTTCTGCAAACGGCTGTTTCATTTCTTCCTCTGTAAGCCCTGCAAGCCCGCGTTCAAAGTTATCCACTACAGGAAGGATTTTTTCCACGACGCTCTTTGCACCAGTTTCAAACATTGCGGATTTCTCTTTCTCCGTGCGCTTGCGGAAATTATCAAACTCTGCCATTTGCCGTTTTACACGATCTTCTAACTCATCCACTTTTTCCTGAAGCTTGTTTGGTTTCTTTTCCTTGCCTAAAAATGATTTCTTTTTTGCTTTCTTGTCACCATTTTCCATCTGTTCTCCTGCGCTTTCGTCCTCAGTCTTGTCGTCATTATTTGTGTCATTCTCTATAGAAGCTTCATTTTCTAAAGAATCTGGTTCTGAATCTGAAGCATCTGCATCTGATTCTTTAGGCTCTGTCTGATTTTCTGCTGCTTCCTTGGACTCATTTCCTTCGGGAGTGGTATTGTCATCTGGCTTATTTTCGTCTAAATCTTGTTCGTTGCGCTCCTTTTCTTCCACGTTTCATCGTCTTCCTTTCTTTATATTTATAATTGGGAATGCTCATCTGCCGTCTTTTTATAGATGGTGTCGAGCTGGCTTTTTAACGTCTTTAATGTATTGATTACCTTGTCATAATCCATACGCCTAGGGCCGATAATTCCAATCGTACCCTTCATTCCTTCTTCCAATTCATAAGTCGCTGTCACGACGCTGCAATCCTTCATAGTCTTTACAGGCGTTTCATTGCCAATATAGACCTGAATCCCCGTTTGATTCTCTTCGGTCAGCGTTTCCTGCACTAATTCTGTCAAAAGCTGTTTTTCCTCAAACGTGTTAATTAACTCGCTTGCCCTCTGATTATCCGATAATTCTGGATATTTAAAAATATTGTTGGCACCGCTGGTATAGATTTCGATATTTTCATTATCTCTAATCATTGCCGCAACCGCATCCATTACTTCTGCAATAACGCCCTCGTAAATGCCCGCCTGCTGCTTTAACTGCGAAATCATGGCAAGATTAATCTCCTCTATCGAAAGACCATTTAAGTTGGTATTCAGCAGGATATTGAGTTTGAGCAGCATTTCATCATCTGGCGGTTCTTCCAATGTAATCATGGTATTCTTAATCATATTCCCCTCGACTACTATGGTCGTTAATATCCGCCGTTCCTCTACCCTTGACAACTGAATACATTTAAGTTTACTGCCTCTGCCCCGTGGCGCGGAAATCATTGTCGCGTAATTGGTATTCGCAGCCAGCATTTTCGCCATCTGCTTTAAAATGGATTCCATTTTATCCTCACGTTCCAAAAGCATCTGCTTCATCTCGCGGACTTCCTGCGTCGCTTGGTTTAGCTGCTCCTCTTTTTCCAGCATCATTTGGTCTACATACAGACGGTAGCCCTTATCAGAAGGGATGCGTCCCGCTGATGTATGCGGCTGGAGAATATACCCCAGTTCCTCCAAATCGGACATCTCATTGCGTATGGTAGCAGAACTTAGATTTAAGTCTGTATACTTGGAAATTGTTCTGCTTCCCACCGGCTCTCCTGTTTCCAGATAATTACGGATAATCGCCTGTAGAATTTTAAGCTTCCGCTCGTCTAAGTCCAAGCTGCCACCTTCCTTTCTATCTGTCCATCCGTTTGCCGCTGTTTTTATTTTATTAGCACTCATATTTATGGAGTGCTAACATCTACATATAATAAATTACTACTTTCATATTTTATTGTCAACATTCTTTTTCATTTTATTTATTAATTAATTATAAAACGGAGAAAAATAGGGCAAAAGATGCATAAAATTGAGTAGGGAATCTGTTTCCCTACCCATTGCTTCAAGAATATATGAACTGTTTAAACGATTTTATCGAATATTAGTTTTCTTTTAGACAACTGCTTCCATAATTGTTTTATTACCTATCCGCAGTTCCTTGATACCTTGCTCCTTTTTCTCATTAAAATTAAGTATCAAAGTTGCATCATTTTTGTTAAATTACTATAATAATTTGCAAACGTCAACCCATTCCTGATATCCGGAATAGTTTTCCAACTCTGATATGTTCAGTTCAATTGCGCTGTTACTGCTGCCGCAGGCTGGAAATACTGTTTCAAAACGTTTCAGTGATTCATCAAGATAAATCGTAACTCCCTCGCAAACCGCAAACGGGCAGACGCCGCCGACCGCATGCCCCACTAAGGTTTCTGCCTCCTCTGGCGTAAGCATTTTTGCTTTTGTTCCAAACTTTGCTTTATATTTTGGATTATCAATCTTTGCATCGCCTGCAGTTACGATTAAGATGGGATTTCCCTCCACCATAAAAGAAAGCGTTTTCGCAATTCTGCACGGCTCACAATGCAGCGCCTGCGCCGCCAATTCTACGGTTGCGCTCGATACCGTAAACTCTTGTATCCTGTCAGCCATATTGTACGTTTTAAAATATTCCTTCACTTTTTCTATTGCCATACTATCTATCCTCCATACCACCTTAGGAATTGTTAAAGAATCCATCTTTTCATCTGGCTTATCGCACACAGCCGCACAAAGGAAAATTGGCTGCATACAATAGAGTGTCACAAGGCAGCCGCCTTCTGACACTCTTACTGTCATGTCTTATCTATCAAAACAATTTTTCTTTCTTACACTGCTTTCAGCTCGATCAACACCGACCTAAAATCTCCCCATGGATTTGGCACTAGCAGTCCGGCTTTCATTAGGGTATCGCCGCTGTACACTTTTGGCTCTACTTTTTCATCATTTACAAATTGTACCTGATAGCGTGTATCAGCTTCCAGTCCCTTTAGCAGAATGCGCTTTGACTTAAAGTTCGCACGATTCAAAACTTGAACATAAGTTACAAGCGACTGCTGCTTATCCTCGCTAACGACCTGCCAGCAATCAAACTTATGATTCTGTGCACAAGATGCAATGCGATAATAGTCGCCCTCACGTACCAAATCATTATACTTATGATACATAGCAACCTGCGCTGGAATCATATCGCGATCTTCCTGCGGTATCTTTGTTACATCCAATTCATACCCAAAAGTTCCTGCTAAAGCAACAATTCCTCTTGTTTCAAACGGCGTCACCCTTCCCACAGTATGATTCGGACAGTCTGACACATGAGCACCCATTGTTGACAGCGGATAAATCAGCGCCGTTCCCTCTTGTATCTCCAAACGCTCAATGGGATCGGTATCATCCGAACACCATATCTGCGGACTAAAATAAAGCATACCTGGGTCGAAACGCGCACCGCCACCGGAACAGTTTTCTAACAGCAAATGCGGAAATTCTTTTACCAATCTGCCCTGCATTTCATAGACTGCAAGTACATACCTGTGATAAAGTTCGCCCTGTCTGTCCGCTGGCAAAGCCAGACTGCCAAGATCGGAAAGCTGGCGGTTCATATCCCATTTTACATACTCAATATTGGCACTGCGGAGCACATTTGCCACCATTTCATAGATATAGTCCACTACCTCTTTCCTTGATAAATCAAGGACATACTGCTGACGAGATTCTGTTGCCGGTCTGTTTGGAATCGCAATTGCCCAGTCTGGATGCGCACGGTAAAGATCAGAATCTGGTGAAATCATTTCCGGTTCAAACCAGATGCCAAATTTCATCCCAAGCTTGTTTACCTCATCCACTAGGTATTTTAGACCACCATTTATCTTTTCCTCGTTTACTTTCCAATCGCCGAGTGCACAGTTGTCGCTGCTGCGCTTTCCAAACCAGCCGTCATCCATAACAAGCATCTCAATGCCAAGTTTTGAAGCTTCCTTTGCAATCGACAGCAGTTTTTCCGTATTAAAGTCAAAATAGGTTGCCTCCCAGTTATTAATTAATATTGGACGCTTTTTGTCTTTGTATTCCCCACGGATTAAATGCTTCTTATATAAATTATGAAACGTGCTAGTCATCGCATCCAGCCCTTGATCGGTATAAACCATTACCACTTCCGGCGCTTGGAAGCTTTCGCCGGCTTCCAACTTCCAACAGAAATGTTCTGGATGAATCCCCATTGACATCCGCACCAGATCAAACTGTGAAACCTCTGCCTGTGCACGGAAATTGCCAGAATACACGAAATTCATTGCATACACCTCACCGTGTTCTTGTGTTGTGTTCTTATCCACTAACGCCAAAAACGGATGATCTTGGTGGCTGGATTCTCCACGAAACGAACTTACGCTTTGAATGCCATATCCAAGTGCTTTCCGCTGGATATGGCGCTCTCTTGCCCAGCTTCCATGTAGAGAAATCATTTCATAATCACGATAATCCATATCCAGACACGCGGAAAGCACTTTCGTTAAATAAAATGCTTCTTTTCCAGTATTTATCACCTTTACGCTTCTTGTAATGGCATCGTTATCTGCAAAAACCGTATACAGAAGCTCCACCTGCATTCCGATATACTTGTCCTCGCATACAATCCGCAATGTTGTACACTCCTGTTCACTGCCAAATGTTGCCGGAAGTCCTGCAAGTAATGGCTTACCTGCAATAATCTCATGTGATACATAAGCAAGCATAGAGCCGACATGACCGCCCGGTGTCCGGATACTAAAACAGCTTTCCCGATAATCGCCAAGCCCGCCTGTGGGATACTCAAACGGGAAGCAATCATGAAACGAACACCGTTCACGGTTATTCTGGCTTGGCACAAAAGGCGGTTCACCTGTGCGCATTAAATAGGAAGCTTCTGATTCCTTTAACCGTTTTCCATAATAAATATGACCAATAAAATTCTCCTCATCCACAATCCCAATCAAATAGCTTGTATGCGGCGTATCCAGCTTAAAAACGCGATCTCTTTCATGAAATGTTATCATCTTTTTCCTCCTGCACTGCGTATAATTTTACTTGTTTTGCATTTTGATATCTTTATTTTTTGTTGCACTTTCTATTCATTTAAAACATTACCATATTTTCCCAATGAAATCAATTTTAAAACTGTTTTTAGCTAAATTTTTACTTTTTATACAGAAAGTCTTATTAGTTTTTAACAATTTTTACTTATTTTAGTTTGTATTCGAAAATGATTCGTTATATGGGAAGTGGCATTCTACTTACTGTATAAATCGGAATCGCACGCACCCTTTTGCCGACACTGCCTCGTGTTATCTCTGCAATGTAAGCTTTGTCTATAAAATGTTTTTCTAAATATTTATCCAATGAGATATGATTGTCGGAATGGTTTGCTTTCACTTCGATTCCATATTTGTTGTCGTTTTTATCAACCAACATAAAGTCCAACTCATAATTTCCATAGACGGAACAGCATGTACTAGCGTGCTAACCGGAAGAACTGTATATCCTCCTCAAGCTGTGCGGATATCGACAGCAATTTTTGTGATTCTTGCAACAATTCTGAAATTGTACTGTTTAACTGCTGCATTGCATTGGCAGTTTCGGTTGTGGAAGCAGCATTTTCTTCTGAAATAGCCGAAAGATTCATCATAATCTGTGATACGGTTACACGCACACGGTTACAATCTCCAATTGCATTTTTAATAACCGCTGTTTTATCACGTGACTGTACGATACCACCCTTAACAATATCAAACTGTTTCTGTGTCTGCGCAAGTTTCTGATTCTGCTCTGTCGTTGCTTTTTCCACTTCCTCCATAAGCTGTAAGGTATCCTTAAAGTCATGAATTAAGTTCGAAATTACTTGGAATATTGTATTGGCAGAATTATTTGACTGATCCGCAAGCTGCTGGATTTCTGACGCCACAACAGCAAAGCCACGTCCTGCATCGCCTGCTCTTGCCGCCTCAATGCTGGCATTCAGCGATAAAAGGTTTGTCTGATCCGCTATAGAAGAAATCAGTGAAACCGTTTCCTCTATTTCCTTAACAGAATCATTTGTCTTTGTAATCTGATTGGCAATTTTCTGCACACTGTCGGTCATATGCTCATTGGAAGTGCTTAATTCATTTAATATTTCTACTGCCTCGTCACTTGCCTGCTTCATATGAATTGACGTTTCATCCAACTCTGTAATATCCGCGTCCATGCTTTCCATTAAATCTCCAAGGTGTGCTATCTCATTCGTTGAAGTTTCTACATCTTCCGCCTGTGTCGTCGCCCCTTGTGCAATCTCCGACACGGAAGAGTCAACCAAAGCGGAACTTCTCTCCGAATTGCGTGACATTTCTTCTAACTCTGCACCACTTTTATTCAATTCCTCGCCACATGATATTACATCACCAATAACCTCCGAAAGCTTATCTGCCATACGGTTCAACGAACGCCCGCAAGTATCAAATTCATTGCCGTTGTCCGTCTTTGCACGCACCGATATTTCACCCTCTGCAATCTGTGAAAGTGTTCCTTTAAATTGCCGAATACTCTTTTGCACCGAACCGATTACAAATAGTGTCAGTATTACAACAAGCACTGCACCGACAACAAATACTGTATAGATAATAAATGACATGGTTGCTTTCTGCGCATTGGTCTGCTCTTCAATCTGCTGGCGCACGTGGGAAGTAAATTCTGTTAAATCTGTGTTAATCGCATTATTCTGTGATTTTATTGACAAAATATTTTTATCACAATCCACAATTTTCTGCATTGCGTCTGATTTTACCGCCAGACCAGAAAGCAATGTTTCCGCAATGTTATCCTGCATGGTATAAAGCGGCGCATTTGTGGTTAATTCGGATAGAAGCGCCTCTATTTCCTCTGGATATGTACCTGTATTATTACCTTCTGCCACAAGTTTATTATAATTTTCAAATAAACTATTTAGATTTTCTAAATTCGTTTTAAAATCATATTTGTTGTCAAGCGCAATAGAAATACTGATTTCCGGATACTCTGTTTCCTCAAAATAAACATCAAATGTAATATTTTTATAGGAAGTAGTATCGTAATCGGTAACATCCAAACGAATACTTGCTTCCTGCCAGTTCCCGTTAATATTTGCAAATGTTCCTGTAAGCGCGATACAATCCGTACCATTAAATGTTCCTGTATGCAGATTAGAAAGCCCATCACCATAAGAACTTTCAAAAACTGTCGTATTTAAGTTGGGAATATCAATTTCTGTATTATCAAAGCGCACATTGGTAATATATGTATTTCCATTGTATACAATACCATTGCCGCCAAGCCGAAGCAACAATGTATTACGTTTGCTTGTTGCAGGCAGTTCATGATTATAGGTTACTTTTTTATAGCTTGTACCATCAATCACAACCGATTCAATCGCTGCAAGATTGGCGTTTGTCCATATTCCATCTGTCCATGTACTCTCTGACTCCATTGCAGAAACTGCTCCAAAAAGATTTTCGTCTTCCCCAAGATAGGATGCATATATTCCCTCACCTGCCTGAAATCCGCGTTCTGCAAGAAGCTTACGCAACTCACTTGTATTTGTCATTACTGTTTCCACGTCTGTCGAAATACTCTCTAAATCCGCGTTAAAACTCTGCCCCTTGCTGTGTTTCAGTGCTTCTTTTGCCGCACTGTCCATTGCATTTAAGTTGGTTTCAATCGTCTGATAATGCCCTAAATCCAAGTCATATAGAAATGATGTTTCCTGTGTCGTGTTTTCGTTCTGCTTTAAATTGATATTGTTTATATCGTTTAATACCTGATTGTTGGAATTGTTGCTGTTCATAATATAAATCCCAGTAATCCCCAGAATAACCGTACAGATAATAGATACTGCCCCAAGTAAAATCAGCTTTGCCTTTATGCTGTTCATGATGTAAACTCCTCTCTGAATTGTTGCTTTTTACCCTTTTGCCACTGTCTTCTCTTTATGCTGTTTTTCCTCGTAAAGTTTCCCGTCCGCTAAGTTTAGTGCTTCCTTTAAGCCAATTTCCGCTTTAGCAGAAATCAAACAGGTTCCTGCTGATACCGTAATATTATACGGCTTGGTACTTGTCCGGTTATACTGCCGAAATCCCTTGTAAATTTCCTCGATAAAAGCGTGTTCCCCCCTTTCTATTGGATACTCCATAATTACAGCGAACTCATCTCCGCCAACCCTTCCGGCAATTCCACCCTTTGCCGCTTGGATAAGCTGCTCGCTAATCACCTTTATAGAAAAATCTCCCTCATCATGTCCATAACGATCATTTACAATTTTTAGATTATTCATATCAATATAAGCAATAAGTGTTCCCTTTCCCGCCTTTTGGTTGCGCTGCAAAATTTCCTTGGCAGCATCCATAAAACCTCTGCGGTTTAAAATACCCGTTAACGCGTCCGATTTTGACAAAGTATCCAGTGCAATATTGTTTTCTTTTAATGTAATCAAACTTTCCTCAAGCTGGCTCTGAATAACCGCATTTGCCTTTAACAGTTCGATTACCTTAATCGCCGATCCAAATTGATATGTCAGAAATTCGCCATTTTCAAACACTTTTTCTGTCATATCACATAAGATCACGCCATAAAGCATTTCATTGGAAAACAGCGGAAGCAGTACCTGCGTCCTGCCAGTTTGTTCTCCCTCCAATTCTGCAGGGCAAAACAATTCCGATATATTTCTTTTTTGACGTGTTGCCAATATCGTTTCCGTCTTTCCACCACGCAGCACCGCTTTTAGCAGCATTTTATCGGGCAGTATAATTTTTTCCTTTTCTAAATGCATTATCGGTTTTGCAAAGACATAGATTGCTGCATTCTGAATATCCAGCCAGCTAAGATTTTCCAAAAGCACAGCATAGCTCTGATCCGTTCCTTTCTCAAACTGCATACTGTCCTTAACAAACAATTTCATCGTATACTGCTTACGTTCCTCCTCCTCGCACATCCGCACAAAACGCTGTTCCAGCGACATTACAATCTTACGGTATACCATAAAGAAAAAACTGGTCAATGATTCCTTATAAAAGCCTTCTTTTTCTTTGCTAAACCAATTAT
>CBCOYO010000015.1:0-36016 GCA_965114465.1 uncultured Lachnospiraceae bacterium | reverse complement strand
CTACATTTTATTACGGTCAGCGCAGTAAATGCGCAGACCTACCTGAACTGTTATATATCAAAACATATTTAAAGATGAAATTGCGGTAAAAACTGGATTATTCTGATATTTTGTATTATACTATATTGGGGCTATTGCATTAAGCCAAATGTATACAATATCGTCTAGTACCGTGTTGCGATTTATACGATATCTTGTATCATCAAAGTTTATTGCGACAGCTTCCGTTACGCACGCTGCAAAGCCCCAATTTTCCTTTGTGCGGCAGTGTGCATATTATGATACTTGACGTCAGTCTTTTCGACGATAAAGAACTATCAATAAATAACGCATCCATCTGCGGATTCAGATAATCATGACGTAAGGCATTGCCCTTTATGCCTTTGCCTCTTACGCCTGCGATTATCTTCTTTGCGGTTGAACATTTCATTTATACGATGTAAAAGGAACAAGTTATTTTTTGACAATTCTTAAGTATAATACAAAACACTGCAGAAAGAGAAAGGAATAGGGTTTTAGGGATGACAAGTATATCTGTTGTGGTTCCTGTATTTAATGAGGAAGGGAACGTTGCGAATCTACATCAAGAGATTAAGCAGATGTGTGAAGCGAACAATTATATTTATGAGATAATTTTTGTTAACGATGGTTCTTCCGATCGCTCGGAAGAAGTATGTAGGACGCTGCGGCCTCTAAAATATATTAAGCTGCGCAGAAACTTTGGACAGACAGCGGCAATGGATGCAGGAATTAAGGCTGCACAATACGAGTATATCGTAACAATGGATGGGGATAGGCAGAATGATCCGGCAGATATTCCTATGATGATACAATATTTGGAACAACACGATTTAGACGTTGTTTCTGGCTGGCGCAAGCACCGCAAAGATACTGTGATGAAGAAATTCACTTCCCGGGGTGCTAATTTTTTACGGCATATTTTAATTCATGACGGGATTCATGACAGCGGCTGTTCCTTAAAAGTCTATAGAAAAGAATGTTTTGACCATATTAATTTATACGGCGAGCAGCACCGTTTTATTCCGGCTATTTTGAAAATAAAGGGATTTTCGGTCGGCGAAGTCGTTGTAAATCATCGCCCACGAACTTCTGGTACTACAAAATATAACTGGAAAAGAACAATTAAAGGTTTTGTGGATATGATATCGGTATGGTTTTGGAATAAATATTCTACAAGACCACTGCATCTGCTGGGCGGAATTGGCTTTTTGTTTTTAATGGCAGGCGGTGGCTGTGGTATTTGGTCAATTGTGCTGTTTTGTATGGGCAGAAAAATGTCCAACAATATTTTTCCGCCGCTGCTTACGATATTTTTTATTATCATCGGAATGCTCTTGTTTGTGTTCGGTTTAATGAGCGAGATTTTAGTGAAAACGTATTACGGCACGCACGTAGATTCTTCATATAGTGTAAAGGAAATTACAGATTATCCAGAATAGGAACAATACAATGAAAATTTTAATAATATCGCATGAGTTTCCTCCGATTGGCGGCGGTGGTGCAAATGCCTGCTTCTTTTTGACAAGAGAATTTGTACAAAAGGGGCATCAAGTAACCATATTAACTGCGCAATTTGCAGATTTGCCCCATAGTGAGATTACAAAAGAGGGTACGCGAATTATTAGAGTACCATGCAGGCGTAAAAATAAGGAGAAAAGCAGTTTTCTGGAAATGTTTTCTTATCTTATCTGTGCATGGAAACAGGCAGAACAGCTTGTCAAGAAAGAAAAGTATGATATTTGTTTGACATTTTTCGGAATACCAAGCGGGCCGCTTGCGCTTCATCTAAAAAGAAAGTACAAGCTGCCTTATGTTGTGCGTTTCGGCGGCGGTGATATACCGGGTGCACAGAAACGTTTTCGGTATTTATATCTGATATTAGCGCCAATAATAAGGAAAATTTGGAAAAATGCCAGCCGTTTAATTGCAAACAGCGAGGGCTTAAAACAGCGTGCACTTGCCTTTGAAAAACGATATGCAATTGATATCATTGAAAATGGTGTGGACAACCAGTTTTTTGCACCAAGCGAAAAGAAAAAGAAGAAAAATGCAATTGTAATTTTATTTGTATCCCGTTTAATTGAAGGAAAGGGGCTACAGTATATTATACCAAAGCTGCCTAGAATACAAGAAAGCGTAATGCATAATACAGGCAGAGAAATACAATTGGTAATTGTTGGTGATGGGCCATACCGTGCAGCATTGGAACAATTAGCGGATGAAACAAAAGTCCGTAATCTTGTTCGTTTTGAGGGAAGAAAGAACAAAGACCAAGTGCTGCGGTATTATCAGGCAGCAGATTTGTTTCTACTGCCCTCGTTGTCGGAAGGGATGCCAAATGTTGTATTGGAAGCAATGGCAAGCGGTCTGCCGATTGTTATAACACCCTGTGAGGGAAGCAAGGAATTGGTAACAGATAACGGGGTGATTGCGCCGCTGGACAACTTTGCAGACGCATTAATTGAACTGTGCAGTGATGAAGCGAAAAGAATCGCTATGGGACGCAACAGCCTGCGCCGTGTAGAAGAAGCGTTTCAATGGGAAAGTATTGGCAGCCGGTATTTGTCAATACTACAAGATTGTATTGGAGAGTAAATATGTGTGGGATATGTGGTTATATCGGCTCTAAAAAGGTTACAGAAGAACAACTTTGGAAAATGAATAATACAATGACGCACAGAGGCCCAAACGATGGCGGAATATGGCAGTACAGCAGCCAAAATATGGAGATTGGGCTTGCGCAGAGAAGACTTTCGATTTTAGATTTATCGGCGCTTGGTCATCAGCCAATGATATCGCAGGATGGCAGGTATATCGTAGTATACAATGGAGAAATTTACAATTTCCAAGAAATACGCAGTTTGCTAGAGCAGAAAGGATATACATTTCGGTCAAACTGTGATACGGAAGTGATTTTATATGCCTATGCAGAATGGGGCAGGGAAATGTTTGCCCGTTTTAACGGAATGTTTGCGATTGCGCTTTACGATAAAGAGCAAGAGCGTCTAACGCTGGCGCGGGATCGCATTGGGAAAAAACCGTTATACTATTATGCCTATCAGGGACATTTTGTATTTGCATCCGAATTAAAGCCAATTATGCAATATCCATATTTTACAAAAAGAGTCAATAAAAATGTATTAAATCATTTTTTATGTAATAAATATTTGGCAGCACCGTTGTGCATTTTTGAGCATACTTATAAAATGCTTCCCGGAATGGCTTTGGAATACTGCAATGGGAAAATTGAAAAGTACAAGTATTGGAACGTTATGAAACAGTATCATAAGGGTGCAACGGACAGAGAGCAGGATTTTCAAACATGCAAAAATAATCTCAAAGCAGTTTTGCAGGAATCTGTGGCTGCAAGGCTTATTGCGGATGTACCAGTTGGAACTTTTTTAAGCGGCGGCATTGACTCCACGCTTGTAACTGCGATTGCGCAGGAGCATAAAGAAGCCCCAATTAATACGTATTCCATAGGCTTTTATGACAAAGCGCGCAATGAAGCGCCTTTTTCCGCGGCAATTGCAAAATATCTGGGAACAAACCACCATGAACATTATGTGGAGGAAAAGGATATTTTTGCCTTAATTGATGATTTACCGTATTATTATGACGAGCCGTTTTCGGATTCTTCCCAGCTTCCGACGATGTTAGTATCGAAGTATGCGGCGCAGGATATTACGGTATCTTTGTCAGGTGATGGTGGAGATGAATTGTTCTGTGGTTATACGACCTATGATTTAACCTGGATTGCGCAGCACGTGGATTTTATGGGTGAAATAGCCAGCCATATTCCTGGCATGGATTGGATCGGTGGGAAGATGCCATCCGAATTGCGCGCATTTCTCAATAATCGGGAACGGGATACCAAAACACAGCTCTATATTGATGTGACCAGCGAGGAAGTTGACAAAATTCTTGGCAGAACAGCACACAATATTAAGTATCCGCAGGAGAAATATCTAACAATGGCAGATTGGCAGGAGCGTCGAATGCTGCTTGATTTGCAGACCTATTTGCCGGATGATATTTTAGCAAAAACAGACAGAGCATCTATGAAATATTCGCTGGAAGTGCGCTGCCCGCTATTGGATTACAGAGTGGTGGAGGAATCGTTTCGCATACCGCATCCCTACAAATATCGGCGTTTTGACAAAAAATATATATTAAAAGAAGTCACTTACGATTATGTGCCCAAGGAACTGCTGGACAGACCCAAAAAAGGCTTTGGCGTGCCCTTGCAGAAATGGCTGCGCACCGTGCTGAAAAAAGAAATTGCTCGTTACGCAGATACAGCAATACTTCAAAGACAGGATATTTTTGTGCCACACGCAGTACAAGATCTTATTCTAAAACAGCAGCAGTCGGATAAAATTATCTATAGCTCCGTTTTGTGGTCGTTTTATGTATTTCAGAAATGGTATCAGATGTATATTGAAGATTTGTGGTAAATACAAAAATGTATTTGGATATATTTGTGATGGATAGGAATGTAAATGATGAAAAGAATTTATGTAACATTAGACACAGAAATGGATAATGATCCGCACTGGGGAAAGCACTTTCCGCCGAAATACACTTCTATAACAGAGGGAATCCCGCAATTATTAAGACCGATTTGGGATAAATATAATGTACATCCGATATATTTCGTATCACCGGAGGTCTTATATTATCCGCCTTGTGTTTCCGTCTTGCGGGAGGACGTTCAAAAAGGCGCAATAATCGGGGCACACCTTCATCCAGAATATCTTCAGCCGGAGCGTATCTGGGGAAAAGAAATCGAAAGTCATACAGCAAAATATCCATGCTTTGACTATCCAATGGAATTAGAAAAAGAGAAACTGAGAAATTTAACAGCGTTAATCAAAGAAAAATTAGATGTGCAGCCAATTTGGTATCGGGCGGCGCGGTTTGGAGCAGACACGGACACCATTGAGATTCTAGGAGAATTGGGATATAAATATGACAGTTCTGTCACTTCTGGGATTAATTGGGCACGAAAAGGCGGGCCAGACCACAGCAAAGCACCGCATACTTCTTATCCCATAGCCAAAAACAGCATCTATGAAAAGGCGCATACAAGGGAAAACTACAGCAAAATTATAGAAAAACCGGTGACGATTCTAGGGAAAAGATGGGGAATCATTGGCAGATTGCTGCCAGATCATTGGCTCTTTTACCGATGGCTGCGACCCACCCATATGACATATTGGGAATTAAGAAATATTGTCCGCGAGATGTCAAAAAGGGGGATAAAAGAGGGCGTTATGATGTTTCACAGCATGGAAATTATGATTGACAAAACACCGTATGTTAGATGCAAATGGATGCAGAAGTATTATTTATGGCGCTTAGAAAAAATATTGCAGTATGCTGGCAAAAAAAGGTATCTACTTTAGGGCTTGATGCCCATAACAGGAAGCCAAAGGGCTGGACTGTTATCTACTTTAGTTTATTTAGGGGCAGATTATGAAGAGGGTTTTATTTTCGATTGCATCATTATATGATGGCGGCGCTGAGCGTGCGTTGTCAAATATTGTTACCCATTTTCCCAATGATTGGGAGATCGACATCTTGTTAAATAATGAAAGGCTGATAGAGTATCCATACAAAGGAAATATTCTGTCGCTTTCCCTGCCGGATTTTAGAAATCGTAAAACGCCACTCTATTTTTGCAGAGAGTTAATCAAAAGAACCTGTGTCCTGCACAAATTAAAAAAGAACCATCATTACGATGCCTGTATTAGCTTTTTGGACAGTTCCAATATTGCAAATGTGCTGTCAGGAAACAAATATTGTAAAACTATTATTTCTATGCGGTTAAATATGACCTCCAAAAAATCAGGGCTTCTGTATCGCATCAGTGCTTTTCCGCTGATAAATTTTGTGTACCGTCATGCAGATAAAATTGTCACAGTGTCAAAAGAGATTGAGCAGGATATGAAAGCACGGTATCATATTCCGGCGAAACGGATTACCACCATTGTAAATGGTTATGATGTGGCAGAGATTCAAAATAACGCACAAAATCGTCCAGAGGGAGCTAAACTTCCTAAGGGAAAGAAATTGGTGGTAACGGTAGGGCGTTTAGATAGTCAAAAAGGGCAGTGGCATTTGATTCGGGCATTTACGAAAGTGGTCGAACAGGAGCCGGAAGCGGTTTTATTGATTATTGGCACAGGCGAATGCAGGCGAATGCTAAAGAGCATGATTCATTTGTTTAAAATGGAAAAACACATTTATCTCTTAGGGTTTCAAAGCAATCCTTTTTGGTATATTGCACAGGCAGAAGTCTTTGTTCTCCCGTCCATGTATGAAGGATTTCCCAATTCGCTGGCAGAAGCACTATGCTGCAAAGTGCCGTGTGTTGCGACGGATTTTCACTCCGGTGCAAGGGAACTGCTAGCACCAGAAATGGATATTATAGGAAAACCAATCGAAAAAGTTACAGAAGTGCAGTATGGAATATTGACTCCCATGTGCAGTGGTGTAATGTATAAGGGAACAGAACCTTTAGAAGATGCGGAACGAAAATTGGCAGACGCTATTTTAATGCTCTTAAAAGATAAAGAAAAGAATCAATATTATCGAAAACAGAGTGAGAACAGAAGCAACACATTAGGGATTGCGTCAATTGTGCAAGACTGGCTTCAGGTAATTTCAGATCATACAGAGGTATAATAGATGTCCAAAGTGAAACGCAATTTTATATACAATGCATCTTATCAGGTACTGAAACTTTTCACTTCTTTTATTACAACGCCGTATATTTCGAGAGTGCTGGGAGCAAATGGCAGAGGCGTCTACTCCTACGCTTATTCGATAGCGGCGTATTTTGTGATGTTTGCAATGCTGGGGGTTAACAGCTACGGCAACCGATCAATTGCTATGGCGCGGGAGGATGCAGGAGAATTAAATAAGAAGTTTACAGGAATATACTGTTTTCAAATGGGAACTTCTGCGATAATGATTGCACTGTATATATTCTACACGGCATTTCTGTGCGGAGATAAGCTGATTGGCTGGCTGCTGCTTGGATACGTTATTTCCGCAGGCTTGGATATTAACTGGCTGTTTGCGGGGTTGGAAAAGTTTAATATTATTGTTTTAAGAAATATCGGCGTGCAAATATTAACAACAGCCGCAATTTTTTTGTTTGTCAGACAACGCACAGATGTGTATATTTATACACTAATCAATGTGGCAGGGATTGCGGCTTCACAGTTAATTATGTGGGCAAGCCTTTATAAATATGTGCGTTTTGTAAAAGTCGGATGGCGGGAAATTATCGCTCACGCAAAACCGAATATTATTTTATTTATTCCGTTAATTGCAGTGAGTTTATACACGGTAATGGATAAAGTAATGCTTGGAATGCTTAGTTCCAAGACGGAAGTAGGATTATATGAAGCTTGTGAAGGAATTTGTCAGATACCAGGGGCGTTTATTTTTGCTTTGGAAGGCGTAATGCTGCCGCGTATGTCGAATTTATGGGCGAATAAAGATGAGGAACAGAGTGCGCGTTATATTGATTTGTCGATTTTGTTTGCGCTTTTCTCCTCTACAGCGATATGCTTTGGATTAATGTCCGTAGCAAGGGAGTTTGTGCCGGTTTACTATGGCAATGGATTTGAAAAATGTATTATCTTATACCAATGGCTTCTGCCCAGCAATATCTTTGTGGCGTTTGCTAATATTATCCGTGTCCAGTTTTTAATTCCAAGGGGATATGATAAAGTCTATGTGTCCTCTGTCTGCTTGGGAGCTGTAGTCAATATTATATTGAATTTGCTGCTGATACCACAATTACAGTCCCTTGGCGCGGCATTAGGAACGTTTGCGGCGGAAATGACCGTGTGTATGTATCAATGTATCGCCGTCCGTCATAAACTTCCGATACAGCGCTATTTTATACAGGCAGTTCCGTTTCTTGCGTCTGGTTTGGTGATGTATTGGGTATTGACGCATATTGATTTTCCGTTTTATGCAATATATAGTATTGGGATTAAAATACTGTTGGGAATTGTACTGTATTTTGGGATACTGCTTGTTGGCGCTTTGATATTTCGGAAATATTTGTTTTATACTCACGAATGATGAGATTTTCTTTTCTGCACAGCATATATTGTCCGCTTATACAATATGGGCTGTGCAGAAATGGGAAAATCTTAACATTTGCCAGTATATCATACAGCGGGGAAAAGATAGCGGTTTGGAAAATAGAGGTTTGTAAGGAATTGTCAAGAAATAACGTGTTAATTTTACGCCGTATCAATGTTCCGCTGTAAAGAAGATAATCACAGGCGTAGGAGGCAAAGGCATAAAGGGCAATACCTTATGTCAAGATTATCTGAATCCGTAGATGGACATTTAGACAAGTCAAATGGATGCGTTAGTTAGTGTTTACTTAGAAGATAGGGGAGAAAAAAGTGGCTGTATTGTTTTGGATTATAGATAGTATAATTCCAGCGGCGATTGTTCAAAAGGTACACAGTAAAAATAAACTGTTTGCTAAATGCTTGATAGTATCCGCATTGGCAAATTTGGTAATGTCAATTGGAGCGTACTCTTATTATATCGGCTATTCGCGGCAGGCGTTTTGGGCAATTGGCTGGGGGATAACACGAAACGGGTTATATTTTAGTGTTATATCAATGATATCGGCGGTGATAATTACAGTATATTTTTGCACAAAAAATTGGGATCGCGGCAGAACTAGAAGTTATCGAAATAATAAGGAATCCGGCAGCTTTTTAACAAAAGCGGATAAAGTACTTTTGGATAAAATACTATTAGTTGTAGCAGTGTTGGTATCGCTGGCTGTTCGACTGATTGGCTTTTGGTGGGGAAACGGTGTGACATTTCATCCAGACGAAGGAAATATGGTTCGTGAACCTATGCGAATGGCGCAGGAGGGAAGCCTAATGTCGCAGGCTGTATTTTATCCGGCGCAGGTATCGCATAAAATATTGTCGATCTGTTTTAAAGGATATGAGATAATTTGTTCCATATTTGAGATAGAGTTTTCCACAGTTTGGTGTTATTATATCGGAAGAATTTATATTGCACTGCTTAGTACAGGAATTGTGGTGTGTATCTTTTTTATCGGAAATTGTCTAAAACGCCATGCGGGAACAGCAGCGAGCTGCATGGCAGCCGTTTTTCCGCCCTTTGTGCAGACAGCGCACTGTATTACTGGAGATACAGTAACGGCGTTTCTTGGATGTCTTGCAATGCTGGCGGGATTTGCCTATTTGCGTGGGACAAAACGGTTTCAATGGCTGTTTGCAATGTCATTTCTTGCAGCGGCGGCAACATTGGAAAAGTGGAATGGCATGGTAATCTGCGGATTGATTGCGGTGGTAGTTATTGCAAATTATTGTGCAGAATGTGAAATGCATATGAAACGGCTGCGCTTCTTGGAAATTGTAAAGGAGGGATTTTTTGCAATTGGAAGTGTTTTGCTGTCGCTTATTATAATTTCTCCGAATTTGCTTGGTTTGCTGCCGGTTATTGTAGAGTCTATCAACCATGTTGTTGGCGGGTATGCAGGCAATAATACATTTGGGGATAATCTTTATGAATATTGTATGGAATTTTTGTCCCATGCAGGAATATTGTGTGTGCCGTTGTTTGTTGCAGGTTTGTGGGCAATGCGAACCTGTAGGAAGAAAGATTTATCGGTGTTAAGTATTGGGCTTCTTTCTATGATTGGGATGTGTCTACAAAACAGGGCATTTATCCGCTGGGGGTATTCTTTCTATATTTGTTTTATTATAATTATCGGTTTGGGGATAACAGAGCTATGGACAAGCCGTTATATGCGGCAGAACACAATTGTCAGAGTGGTTTTTACTGGTGTAATCGCATTGATTGCGGTAAATCAGATTTCGGGAACGGTTTTTTTAGATGTGATCTATACAAATTCGCAAAGGGATACAAGGCTGGCAGCGGAAGAATGGTGCAGGCAGCAAGGAGTCCAGATTGAAGACTGCATCTACGATGATTATACCTGCTGGGCACCTGGCGGCATTTCACGCTATCCCGTGGAGTGGAACAAAATAGGAATTGGAAGGTGGGCAAGTGCAGAAGATAATACAGTTCGTATTTTAAGCCTTGGAAGAACATATGCAGTGCTTAACAAAACCCAGTATCCTCAAAATTTAGAATACATGGGGGGGGTAATATGGAATTGAGCTTAGAACCAGAAATTCCCCAAGAGGGATTTTTGTATGACTTTTATCATGCATATTCGCCAAAAATTTACGAAGGATATAGCATCTTTGACTCAGTCAAGAAAAGCCTTGCGATTTTGCAGGAAAAAGCATGGATTGGATACAATATAGAAATATACGATATTAGCAGCTTTCCGGCAAGTGAGGTTTTTGCTATGGACGATATGGATCTGTCAGTCACAGAAGACGGGAAAGTGGTTTACACGGGATGGATTACAAATATACCGCAGGGAAATTACGAAATTCTGCTTTCACAGCCGTCTGCTTCACAAAGTATGTTTCGCTTAGAGGATGAACGAGGAGATAGAATTGAACAAATGCCGCTGGTAAACGGAAAAGCCGTAATGGAGCTGGATTCACAGCATTATTATGTGCAGTGCAAAGTGATTTTTGATGAACATAATACATTTGAGCAGCTTACAATTTCAGCGGTAAAATAAATATAAACCATGGGAAAATGTATTGCTTTTGTCCGCACGATTGTATATAATAAGAAAAAACGATAAGGCGGAAAGGAGTTTTTTTATGGCAAAGTCAGCGAATCTTTATGCACGGATTGAGCCGGATGTGAAAGAGCAGGCGGAGGCAATCCTGAATGCGCTTGGTATTCCAGCCTCAAATGCGATTACAATGTTCTATAAGCAGATAATTCTGAAAAAAGGGATTCCTTTTGATGTAAGACTGCCAGAGCACCCTTTGGACATCAGCCAGATGACCAGCGAACAGTTGAATGCAGAACTGGAGAAAGGATATGCGGATATGAAAGCAGGGCACACGATTCCGGCAGCAGAGGTATTTGCGGATATCCGTAAGGAATACGATTTATGATTTATGAAATCAGAATGACACCAGAGGCAAAGTCTGATCTGCGTGGTATTTATGAATATATTGCCTTTGATTTGCAGTCAATTCAAAATGCATCAGGTCAGTTTGAACGGCTGGAAAAAGGTATTGCGTCTTTAACTCAAATGCCGGAACGATTTCGATTGTACGAAAAAGAACCATGGCATAGCCGCAACTTGCGTATTATGCCTGTAGATAATTATATGGTACTTTACATACCAGACAGTGAGAATAAAATTGTTACAGTTATCCGTGTAATGTATGGCGGCAGGGATATGGACAGACAGTTGAATAAGATGTGATTGATATTTAAAAGAGCCGAGAAATCGGCTCTTTTTTGGGGGCTTGGGCGAAGAAATATGCTGCTAATATTTTTTCTTCAATGCAAACAGAACAATATGTAATAAGGAAATAAAAGGAATAATTACCCAAATAATGCACAATTTTCCAGATTACATTTGTCAAAGTGCCGAATTTTGCACAAAAAAGATGTAAGGTTCCACAAAATAGAAAAAAGTATGCATGAAATTGTTTACATATCCTTCATTTAGGAATATAATGACAATTAGGCATTCATGTCCTTTATGGATGCCGGAGCTATTGTTGTTGTTATATTTTAATTTCATAAGGAGGAAATGAGAATGTTTAAACGAAAGCTGTTTAAACGTGCTCTGCCTGTGATTCTAAGCGTGGCGATGATATTCCAATCAACGCCAGCGACAGCGCTTGCAGCAGAGAACGTGGAAACGGAAGCTATCGTGGAGACAGCAGAAGGCGCAGAACCTTCAGACGATTCAAGTGATGCGGGATCGGCTGATAGTTCCGAGCCTTCCGAAGTGTCCCCTGCGTCGGAAGATGCACCGACGGCTGATGGCAATTCCGAGGAACAAGCAAAGGAAGAAACAGAAGGACAGAGTACGGAAACTGCGAAGGTGGAGGAGTCTAAGAACGATGAGTCTAAGATAGAAACCGCTCAAACGGATGAATCCAAGGAAGAAGGCACTAGTACAGAGGCGTCTAAGACAGAAGAAGCACCCTCTGAAACCGTTGCAGAGAATCAGGGAGCGGAAACGACCACAACTGCAGCAGAAGAAAGTACTGAGGCTGTAGTGGAAGCAACGAGTGAAGTAGAAGCAGACGGTGAAACTGCGGATGTGAATGCAGAGCAGGCGGCGCTGGATACTGTGATCGTTGTGAAAGATGAATTAAAGAGAGCGTTTACAGCTAATGGTGCAAATGAGGATAAAGATGCAGAAGTATTAACATTTAAAAGTGCTTATTCTGCTACAGAAAATCCTTATAGCAATATATTAAGTACAGTTGAGGATGCTCTTTCGTATTATTTAGGCGTTGAAATTGATGGCAGCGAGAATACAAACTTGCCAGATGCATTGAAAGTAAAATGGCAAAAGAAAGCTGCTGATAAAGATGAGTGGGCAGATATCGTTACATATCCAACAGAGGTTGGCACTTATCGCTTGTTGATTTCATTGGATGAAGTAGCAGATCTTTGCAAAAAAGCAGAAGCTTCTGTTAATGTTATTATTGAACAGGCACAATTAACTGTGGATGTTAGTGAGATTGTTGCGACTCCGGGTACCACAGTAGAAGCATTTAAGACACAGGTTGCGGAAGAATATATCCTTAGAAATGCTTCATTTTGGGTACAAGATGATGATGGAAACGAAGTACATCCAGAAGTCGCAAAAGAAGCACTTGTAAAAAGCATTACTGTAACAGTTCTTAACGCTTATGATAAGAGCGAAGTAAAGAACGCCAATGATGACGGTACAGTAAATGTGCTTGCTACAAATGGCGATTATGTGATGACTATTGCTGTAGAGTTGCTTGACAATGTAAAAGCGAATTATACAGTGGAAAGCGGTAAGGTATATGATTTCACAGTAGCAGACCTTGTAGAAACAAAGGTAATCGCTACAAAGATAGACCCCGGCAAGGAAATCACAATGGTATACAATGGTCAGGCTCCGGATGAGGAGAATCTGATAAAGAAAGCAGTAAATCCTGTAAAAGTTGTCCTGAAAGATGATGAGGAGAAGACTGTTTCCTTTAAGGAAGATCAGATTACCTTAGCATGGTATACCAAGAAAATAGACATTGAGGACGAATCAGAAGTTTCATATGAGAAACTTGCGGAAGCGCCAAAGGATGCAGGTGAATACTATGTGAAGTATTTATATTCTGGTGAACCGAATGTTTATAAAGAATCGGAAAGTGATGCCATTAAGGTAACCATTGAGCAAGTTCCTTTGGTTCTGCGTCCTGAGAAGAAAGACCCTGAGTTAAAGGCTGGCATGACCCTTGATGAGGTGCGTAAACAGCTTGCAGAGTTAAAATGCGAATTGTTTGAAATCAAGGTTGATGAAGCAGGGAAAGAAACCGAGTCACCATATGAGGCAGAGAAAGGTTTCTGGGGTGTATCTTACAAGGACAAGGATACAACAGAATACTATACACCAGTATTGCGCCTTGAGTGCCGCGAAGCAGAAAAGGACGAGGAAGGAAATCTTGTTAAAGAGGATAATAAGATAAAATATGGCGAGTGGAAGTCATGCGAAGAAGCATTGTCAGAATTGGGTGAGTTGAAGGAAACTTCAGATGAAATCCAATATCGCTTAATCTTCTCTGGTAAGAAGGCAGTATTTAATGCGGATGGTACCACAGATGGCAAAGAAGTGGATATCACAGATACTACCACAATGGGTGCTGAGAAGAATTATCTTGTTAGAGCAGACGAGAAAACCTTAGAGGAAACAGCAGTTGATGTGATAGTGGGCACAGCAATTGCAACAGAGATCGATGTAACGGAAATTATTAAAGAGTTCAACGGAAAAACAGACTTCGCAGAGAAGGATAAAGCACTGGGAACTGAAGAAAATCCGTTATGGAAGATTTATAACAATGAGCCGCTTTTTACAGCAAGAGATGCGTATAAAAAGGCTGTTGTAAAAACCAAAAAAGCAGAAGATGCTGATCCCGAATGCAAGGATACTGCAGAACAACTGACATATGAGTGGTTTGTTCAAAGTGATGATGGAGAGTGGAATTCTCTATTTGATATGGTAGTTACAGGTGCTGACTATTCAGTATTTGCTAATCAAATAACAAATGTAAATACCTATAAGCTGCAAGTTCGTTATGAAGATCCAGATCATAATTACCTTTCCGCAACAAAGGATATTGTGTTCGAGATTCGTAAGCAGGAAATTATTGTAGTACCGGAAAGCTTAACAGCACGTGCAGGCAAAGAGCAGGATGATGTTACTGGAAAATTCCGTATTTATGCGATTCCAGAAAATAATGAGGAAGCATTCTGGAAACTTACAGACGAGCAGAAACTGGAATGGGTTATCCTAGAACAAGAATTGTTTGCAGAACTTGGAAATTATGATAGCTATGACGTTCAAGATAAATATCTCAAGAGTACTGTTGAACGGCGGGAAATGAATGCAGACGGAACTCCCAAAGATTCTTATGTACCAATGGGATATAATGAGAAGTTTATAGATGGGTATCAGTATCGTGCATACTTATACTACAATCTTGAGGCTGCTGGCATTCGTAATTTCACAAACCGCAATAAGACTGCAATGAATATAGCAGCGTCAGAAGCGGAAGAAGAAACATGGATAGCTCCAATTTACCATTATAACTGGGCGGATGTTGCAGTAAAGACAATCGGTTCAGAAAAATTGGAACTGATGGTAGATGAAACAAAACTGCCAAAGTCCCATGTATATGGTGAATCAGTAGCTTATGCGGATGTTCAGGAGGCATTTGAATCTGGGTTGATTCAGTTCGTATTGGAGAACGATCATGCACAGGTAGTAAAGCCAGAAGAATTATTTGGAGTAGATAAAGAGGGTAAACCGGATTATGCTTCAGGTAAACTGAATTATTATTTCGATTATGAACCACTGGATAAACGTCTTGAAAGTGGATATACCAAGACGGCTGTTGACGCAGGAACCTATTCTCTGCATATATATTTTGAAGGAAATGAGAAATATACAGATGTTGACGATACATATGAGTATTCCTTTGAAATAACACAAAGACCGTTAACGATTAAGCCAACGTTAGCAGTAACAGCAGAAGATGTTATTCCTGCTGGTGAAGTTGTTGATACAATCTATGATACCGAAACAACACCTTTTACTTTTGATGGCGTTGCAGTCTTAACAGATGCAAATGGAAATACGTTATTAGATGATACACAAGGTTTTGAATATGGGATATACACAAGTAGAGCAAATGGTGATAGGATAATTGGATATCCTGCATTATACACGCACAGAAATAGTCAAACTGTATACAATTGTATCTTTGGAACAAATTATTGGGTTGGCGATGATACCGTTTCTGGTGATGACTATTTAAGATATGGCAAAACATATCAGGTAAAATTTAATGAGTCGCTTGGCGCAGTTTATGCGAATAACTATGATGTAACATTCCTTCCTAGTGATTCTTATGAGGTGAAAGCGAGAGCAAATGCACAGGTAGATGAACTTGAATATGGATATGGAAATATCGAATATACAAGATTAGATGCATCTATTACAGAAGCAGGAAAGAGCCAGACAATTACACCCGCAGAAGGTATTCCATTTGTTTATAATGTTAGCGGATTAGAGGGAGAAGAGAACCCAGTAAATGGCAATTTCTTCGCATTTGCAATTACAGCTCCAAAGGAATTTGCAACGAAGTTCCCAGCTAACGGAAAACTTATTTACGAGAATAGTATTAAAGTTGCTGGTGGTTATATTTTAGGCACAGATACTGTTTCAGATAATGGTTATGAACGTTTTCGCATTTATGTAGCATTTAATGCTACTGGTTTAGCAGAAGATGATAAGACAAAAGAATTTAGTATTCGTTGGGAAGACGATTACGTAGAAACATTTACAGTTGATTTCTCTAAGGCTGAATTAGAGGCAGATCTAGAACTGGCAGTTGCACCGAAGTCACTTGCTTTTAATGGAATTAACAGCAAGATGGTAGTTGGTGAGGAGCAGGCATTGGATGTAAAAGTTACGAAGATGCAGCTCGGAGATATTATCAGCATCGGATATCGGACAGTACCAGAAGATAGTGATGTGATTAGCATTGATCCGAAGTCTGGTGTAGTAACTGCATTAAAAGTAAGTTCGAAACCGGTTGAGATTCAGGCATATGCATACAAACTTGTCAATGGTGAGGAAGTGCCATTTGATAAGCCATTTGCAAAGGCAAAGATTTCTGTAACAGATGTAACAGCGCCTGTAATTAAGAAGATTGATCAGATTCAGGATAACGGTGCGCAGATACACTTTACAAAAGTAGAAAACGGTTACCGTAGAGAACTTTATGTATTGGAAGGCAAAAATAAATCTGTTTCTGAGTTCGATACAGAGATTCAGAAGTTGGAGAATGGTCAAGAAACCAATTTGGTAATGACTCCAATATATGATGTTGAGAATGAAGAGAACTGTATTTGGGACGCAAAGGCAAAAGTTTATAAATATCAGATTGCATCAGATAACTTTGAGATTGAAAAAGATTATAGTGTATACATTAGAAATGTCAGTGTTGTTAGAACACTTGAAAATGGTGCAGTTGTTGAAAAGTCAGCAAAAGGCAGCATTAAGAGCTTTAAGACAACAAAGAATCAAGTACGTGATTTGATTCCGTTCTTTGACACAGAAAAGACAAAAGTAGAAGCAGTAGTAGATGAAAATGGCGATTTGCTGTTCTATGATGCGTGGCTGTTAGACAAATCCGTACAGATGTCAGTATACGGCTATTATAAAGATAAGGATTCAGCAGCATCAGAAGTGGATAGAGATCTCCTTGAGTTCTTATTGCCGATTGCAAAGAACCAGCCAAATTATTATAATCCAAAGTTAACATATTATGTATTTGACTATAATGAAAATTATGAGGATTATGAATATGTAGACTATATGAAAGAAGGCTGGCTGAAACAGTCAACATATGCTGCAGTAAATAACAAAGGAAAAGTGACTTTAAAGGCAGTTGACTTAGACGGTGCGAAGATGGTAAGACTTGTTGTTGCGTCTGACAATAATATTTATGGTGGATGCACACTACGTATTACATCTGTACCAGATGCTTTAAAGGGCAAGAATGCTAAGATGAAGATTGGCGATACGATTAACTTGTATGAGTATCTTAACTATACAGAAAATCGCAAAAAAGTACCCAATTATCGTTCCAGCAATCTTGTAATTGAGAACAGGGAAGAAGCAGAAGAGGCAGGATTTATATTTAACGATACTCGTAATTATGACGAAGGTTATTCATATTTATCTAGTATCACTGCTACAAAACAGGTAAAGAACTTTGAACTAAAATTAAAAGATACCATTTACTATATTAATCTTGAAACAGGCGCACATGAAAGCACTGAATTAACTGCCAGCATTAAGATTACAGTAAATGCTCTTGATGGTGTTAAGGGATTGAAAGCATCTTATATAGATGATAAGAATATTACACTGAACTTTACACATGCAGGAAATCCAAGTGATTTCTTAATTGAAGTAAGGGATGCTAGAAAAGACCTTATTAGCAGAAAGTTGATTAGCAATAGTCCTCAATGGGTATATGCATCAGAAGAGCAGTATGAACAGAACAAACAGCAGCATATAGTTGATGGCTTGACATATTTTCAAAAGACAAAGACATATGTATATACAATTAGTGATGCAAAGCTGGTTCGTCTATCTTCATACACAATTACAGTAACACCTATGTATGGTATGACAGAAGCAAAAGCCGCTACAAAGAAGGTAAAAACCACCAATATTCCAGCAAGTTATGTGAATATGGCTGTTCGTCCGGATGATACATATGGCGGAGAAGAAATTTATATATCAAAGAAGAATGGAAATGCAAAATTACTGACTAAAAATCCATTCTTAACATCGGGTAATACCTATACTTTGATTATGGAATCTAATGATATTCCAATGACAAGAGCTACCGATACATTAACTTGGAAGAGCTCTAATACAAAGGTTGCTACAGTTAAGGCAAATCCGGGAACATATTCTGCAACATTAAAGGCTGTAAAAGCTGGTGAAACAAAGATAGAAGTAACATCTAAGATTACAAAGAAAGTAATTGCAAGATACTTAGTATGTGTACGACCAGTAAGCAGCGGTAAGAGCTATTTTGGCGATTATGAGCAGGAATGGTTCCGTCAGTGGGATCCTCTATACACAGGAACTGTAGAAGTACTTACATTATCCAATAAGGTTGTTGTAAACAAGAGCAGTAATGATTACACATGGGTATCCTTTACTGCACCAGCATTTGGTGAGTATACTTTCCGCAAAAATGGTTCTACATCTATGTGGATTTATGATCAGAAAGATCCAAATGGAAAACAAGAATATAAGTACACACCAATGATCTTAGAATCTGGTCAGCAGATTTACTTTAGAGTTCCTGGTTCCTTTACATTGTCAGCAGAAGGATCTGAGTTTGCAAAACTCTCAACAGATGCACCAGTGAATGTTGAAGCAGGAGCATGGGTTTCTTACGTTGCGCCGGAAGATAATTATTATACTTTCTCAGTGGATAATGGCAACATTGCATCTATCCGGTTAAATGATGAAAATCAAGGTTCTTATGGAGCAGAACATAGTATGAGTCTGAAAGCAGGCGATACTGTTCTTCTAAAGACAAGCGCAGCATGTGCGGTCAGCGTTGCACGCAGAGAAGTAGTAGCTGCATTGGATAAAACTGGAAATAAGGCAAACACAACACTTACAAACGATAATACAGAGAGTTGGATGACTTATAAAGCATCTGTATCAGGATTGTATACCTTTAAGGTAACAGGAATGAAGGGTGTTGAATATACGTATTATAAGGGATTGGAATCAACAGATGAAGTATCTCCGCAAACAGTGAATGCTTCTCCGCTTGCAAAATCAATGAGTGTACTGGCGAATGCATTGGCTTCTGTACAGGCTGATGGCACTGAGGTTGAAGCACCTGTAACAGAAACGGTACAAATTTGGCTGAATGAAGGCGAAACACTAGCAATTAAGATTTCGTTAGGCAATGTTGAACTGGGTGAAACAGATAAATGCGAAGTATCTGTAGAGGTTTCTCTGCCGAAACTTCCTGAGTTGACAACAGCGAAGCCATTAGATGTAACAGTACCTGACAACAGCAATGCTGCATGGGTATTCTTTACAATACCTGCAGACGGAAGCTACAGCTTTAAGGCAGTAGATAAGGATGGCAATCCAGTAGAGGTTACTTACTATAATGACAAATCAGAAGAATTTGAATCGGCATCAAGTGAATATATACTTGTAGTACCTGATGAAGTGGTTAACGAATATGGTGAAAAGATTCAGATTAATGCGAAGGATACTATTTACTTAAAAGTTGAAGAAAATGCAACCATAAGCGCAACTGAAATTAGTAAATCCGCTACAGCACTTACCGCAGGCAAAGCACAGGCAGTTGAGATTAGCAGTAATGGTAAATACTGGTATACATTTACAGCACCGCAGGATGGAACTTATGTATTCCGTATGGATGCAAACATTCCAGGACCGAATGATTCAGCAGGATTGGATAGCGTTTCATTAGATGCACATTTATATAAGGCAGTAGGAAAAGATGTTATTAGGTACTTTAATATTATTTATTCTACAGAAAAAGTAAAGTTATCAGCAAATCAGACAATTACATTCTGTCTGGATGCAGCTAATTTAGAGAAAGATTCTAAGATAACAGGATATATCTATGTTGACAGCAATGCAGCAGTAACACCAATTTCTGCAAAAGGTGTAGATGTAACAATTGATAATGCAAAAGACAAGACAGGTACAACAAAATGGTATTCCTTCACAGCATCATCAAAAGGACAATATCAGTTTGTATGGAAACCGGAAGAAGGAAGCGGAGATGCAAGAATTGAATTGTACGATAATGGAGTAGCGGGTAACCGGTTATACAGCACTACGATAGAGCGAAACAGCGGTGCAGTTACTTATATTAAAGTAATTCAAACATCCGATACAGCAGTAAAAGGCAATCTGTCTGTTACAGAGCCTGCTTCCGCAGAGAAACTTGTCAGTGGTGTAGCAAAGGAGAATATCGTACTGACAAAAGAACAGTCAAAATATTACACCTTTATTGCGCCTAAGAAAGCAAAATATGTTGTAACGACAACTGTATCAGAAAAAGATGCATCTGCAAATCTGGACTGGAATGACAGCAGTATGAATACTCCATATGCTGAAACAGCCGTAATTGAAGCAGGTACAGTATGTACATTGAGGTTGACGACTAACAATGATAAAGCAACTGTAAAACTTCTGGTGCAGCCATTAGAGCCAAAAGCAATTGCAAAGGGCGGAAATTTGGAAGCAGTAAACGGTGTTCCAAGCTGGTATGCATATCAGATAGCAAAAACAGGCAGATATTGTTTCGCTTACACACCAGCAAAAGATAATCAGATAAGCGTACAGTATTATGACAGCGAGTATAATACACTTTCAGGTGATCTAGAAAGCAGATACTGTGATGCAGGTACAACAATTTACGTAAAAGCAACTTCATCTGCTGAAAAAGCACAGCAGGCAACCTTTGACACAGAGATACTGAACGCGATACCATTAAGCGATTCCACACCAATTAAGATTGCTGCAAATGGTAAGGCGTATTATGAGTACAAAATAGAGAAAGAAGGTATTTATATCTTTACTGCAAAAGCAGCAGAGAATAAGGCAGTAGCAGATACAATGGAATACTTTGTAAATATGGATAATGATAACGTTGAAACATTGCGCACTAATTATGCGTATGACAAATTTAAAAAGGGCGATAAGTTATTTATCCGTATGAAGTCAACAGCAGAAGCAGACTTTACCTTAACGGTTGAGCAAAAAACCATTGAGTTAAAAGCAAATACAGATTCAGATGAAATTACGTTGAAATCAGGCGAAAAGGCATACTTCAGTTTCAATGCATATGAAGCAGGTAACTTTGTATTTAAGACATCACAAGTTACGGAAGGAGCGGATTTATCTGTTTCAAGAAGTAGATTTACAAAATTGGATGGTACAGTTCTTAACGATCACCCTTGGTTGTACCCTTCAATAGGAAACGGCCAGCACAAAGGTTTCTATAGAGTAAGCAGAAATACAGAAGGAACAAACACGGTGATATCATTTACTGTAAGCAACGATGGATCAGAGGATGTAAAATTCAAGGTTAGAGCAGAACGTGTAGAGCCGCAGCCTATTGAAAAAACAGCAAAGCTTACAATTGCCAAGAATGAAATGCAATGGTTGACATTTAAGGCATCAGAAGAAGGCAGATATACCGTTACATCTTCCAATAAAGAGATGAAATTAGAAAGATTGGATAAATGGGGGAATTCTTTGTCTGATCTAGCTTCTGAGAGTATTATAAAAGAAGATTCAACAGTTCAAGAAGATCAAAGATTAACAATGACATTTGCTGTTATTTACAATGGTGAAAAGGATACAGAAACAACAGATATCAGTATCGCTCCTGTTGACAAGAAACAGATTACCAAAACAGGCGATACACCAATTTCATTGGAAAGCGGCGCTTCTCAGTGGATAGAATATACAGCAGATATTACAGCAGATTATACTTTTACGCTCAAGAGCGGCGAAACAGAGGAAGATATGTATTTGTATTGGTCGCTTGTAAATGACTATAGTAATGGATATAATAGTGTATTTACAGCATCTATGGAGCCAGAGCAAAAGATATACTTTAAGCTGACAAATAATACCAAAGAGAAAAAGGACTATGTATTCACCGTTAGCGCAAAAGAACGTAAGGTAATAAATCTTACAGAAGGTATGCTCTCTGAAGAAGTTACGTTAAAGTATGGTGAGGAAGCACATTTTGTTTTTGAGCCAAGCAATTACGGACAATATATCTTCAAGACGCCGGGATTAGCGAGTGATGCGCGTTTAGGGATTAGTCGTGAGAGTAATGAAGGAAATGATTGGGATCAAGAGTATTCTGGTTATAATGGATTTTATGTTGTTGCAAGTAGACCATATTCTGGTGATCCAAAAATCAAATTCTCAGTACGTAATTATGCAACAGAAGATATTACCTTTAGTGTAATGGCAGAACCAATCAATCCAGTTACTGTTACAGAAGGTATTAGCCAGATACAATTAGAGAAGAATGAGCCAACATGGTTGCGATTCCAAGCAACGAAAGATGGCAGGTATTCTTTCTCTGCGACAGTCAATGGAACAGGAGAAGAAGACGTTATAAGTCTTGTACAGAACCTTGATGTGATTGGTGATTATAATGGAATAAGTTCATATGGATTAAGTGCAAATGGTTCTACTCGAATGGTTGTATGCTATTATGGAGAAGAATCATCTGTATCAGTCAATATTAGTGCGCGGAAAGAAGATATCCAACTTTCTTCAGTAAATAATGGAGAACCATTTACAGTTCCAGCTTATGGTTCAAAGTGGTTTTCTTATGAAGCACAAGCAGATATGGAGTGCAGATTTGACCTGAATTGTAATAATGGTTATGGCGATTTGTATTTGGGCGTTTACGATAGTTTGACAAGTAACAATGACTTGAGGGATATGGAACGTTCTATAACAGACGGCTATACAACAACGATGACGCAGGGACAGACACTGTACTTTAGAGTAAGAAACTATGATGAAGAAGCTTATGAGTGTTCCTTTATACTTACCGCTAAAGTATTTGAGGAAGTATTGAATGAAACACTTTCAGTTGAAACATATGGTGATGAGAGATGGACGACATATACAGCAGAAGAAGCAGGTAATTATAAGATTATTGGATATACGCCAGATGACGGTGATTTCTGGGTAGAATATTATCTTGGCGAAAATACAGATAAGTATGATAGTAGAATGAATATTTATTCTTACACTAATAATAAGTCAATGTCTTTCGCTATGGATGCTGGAGAATCTGTGCGTGTTAAGGTATATCCATATAATTATCAGCCAGGCAGTGATACTTCGTACAAATATTCTATTCAAATTAGAATTGTGCAAGAAAAGAATCTGTAATGGCGTTTAATGCAAACAAAAAACGTTAGAGGGTTTGCGGCAGTAAAAAAATAAGTAATAAGGTATTGAAAGAAAATATGCTATGAATCATAACTATTCAATTGCTAACCTTAATACAATAGCCGCAATGAAAGAACAAGAGTGTTATAATTACAAAAGAAGGGGCTGTCGCAATAAGCCTTGATGATACAAGATATTGCATAAAACACAGCATGGTATTATGCTATCTTGTATAAATTCTCCTTAATGCGACACCCCCAAGTAAATAAAGAACAATATTTAAGAAAGCTATTGCATTATGAGATAAGTTATGCAGTAGCTTTTTTATTGATTGATGCAGACAGTCATGGTGGTGGCTATGTATAAAAGTATTATGGTATATCTATATATGAAAACTTTCATTGTGATACTGTTCTATGTAAAGAAAAATACTTGCATTCTTCTTTACAAATATAGTACAATGTAAGTACGAAAGGAGTGTGAAATTATGGCACAGACAGTAAATGTAAATTTTAGATTAGATGAAGAAGTAAAGAAAAGTATGGAACAAGTTTGCTCAGATTTAGGACTTTCTATGAGTTCTGCGTTTACAATTTTTGCTAAAAAAGTCAGCAGAGAAAAACGCATACCATTTGATGTTTCTATAGACCCATTCTACTCAGAAAGCAATATACGATATTTGGAAAAGAAAATGGAAGAATACAAAGCAGGACAATTGCAGTCAGCAGAGCATGAACTGATAGAGGAGTTAGATTATACAATTGAAGAGAAAACGATAAACAGCTAGAAGTTGTGATTAGTAACTGGAAAAATGCCTTTTTTACATTTATTACTTGCGCTTGCAATATGCATTAAAAAAGGAAAGGAAAAATAATATTGGAAATAGAAGAAACTATTCAGTGGCATCCAGCATTTTGTGCTGCAATGGAGTTGGAACTGCGGGAAAATAAGAAGGATTTAATCTATGAGCGGGAGCGTAATTTAAGTAAATTACCGCTGAAAATAGATTTTTTAGTAATAAAGAAAAAACCAAATACTGTAATAAAAAATGAAATAGGCGATTTCTTTCTTGGAAATAATATCTTTGAATATAAATCTCCAAAAGATGATATCAATACAGGAACGTTTTTCAAGGCATTGTCCTATGCATACCTTTATAATGCAGAGGAAACAAAAGTAGAAGATATATTGAAAGTTGATACAACGGTTTCAATAGTGAGAGAAAATAAGCCAGGAAAACTATTAAGTCAACTGGGAAAATTGTACTCTATAACGAAAAAAGCAGAAGGAATTTATCGAATCAGTGGTATGATATTTCCAATGCAGATTCTTGTAACAAAGGAATTAGATAAGGAACTGCATATATGGGTAACATCCCTTACACGGTCATTAAGTACAGATCAAGCGCAGAAACTGCTGGGAAATTGCTCTAAGCTTAATGATGAAACCGATATGAAAAATGCAGATTCTGTTGTAAATGTAGCATCACAGGCAAATATAGAATTATTTAAAAGAATGATACAGGAGGGCGATCAAATGTGTGAGGAATTAAAAGAATTGTTAGCACCTGAAATTGTGGAATTTAAAATACGTCTGGCAGAACAAAATGCGCAATTAGCAGATAAAGATGCAAAATTAGCAGATAAAGATGCAAAATTAGCAGATAATGCTGCAAAATTAGCGGATAAAGATGCAAAATTAGCAAATAAAGAAGCAGAGATTACAAAATTAAAGAAGATGTTAAAAGAAGCGGGTATTGAAGTATAGCTGTCTGTTATTGTAAATCTAGTTGGTTGCAGTATAATAGAAATTTAATTTATAGAAGGATATAATGAATACAAGTAAGATGTAAACGAAAACGATTTTTGGGTATATTGGGAGGAGGATTGCTATGGCTTTCTGTCTGAATACAAAATCGGCGTTGATTTTATATCAGGAACTTGTGAACAGTGAATACTTTGTTGATAAGTCTGCAATGATTACGCATATCAGCAAACGGATTCGGACAAATACAAAGTATGTCTGTGTTACAAAACCACGGCGTTTTGGGAAAACGTCAGTTCTAAATATGTTGGGAGCGTATTATTGTAAGGCATATGACGCTAAGGATTTGTTTGAAGGTTCTGCCGTCAGCCAAAGCCCGTCTTATGCCGCCCATTTAAACTGATATAATGTCATCAATCTGTGCCTGAATGAAATCCCGCTTGACCGCAGCCGATATGAGGATTATATTGCGCAGTTTAACAGTGGGATTATCAATGATATGCAGGAAAGTTACTCTGAATTGAAGGATAAAATATTTGAAAAAGCGTCCGATGCGCTTGCAGCTACGGGAGATGAATTTATTTTTATTATTGATGAGTGGGATTATATTTTCAGTCATGAACTGTATCAGGAACATCAGGGGGATTTTCTGGAGTTTTTACGAAATCTGTTGAAAGATAAGGCTTACGTTGCGCTTGTTTATATGACGGGGGTTCTTCCGATTAAGAAATATAGTGCCGGATCAGCACTGAATATGTTTAAAGAATATACGATGCTTAAGGATCCGTTTTTTGAAACGTATTTCGGATTTACAGAGGAAGAGGTCAAACTGCTCTGCGAAAAGCAGACGGCATTGACAATGGACGAAATTAGTGAATGGTATAACGGTTATAAGACACGGGACGGGCAGCGCCTCTATAACCCGCGCTCCGTGGTGTGTGCCTTGGAGGATGAAACCTGTCAAAGCTACTGGACACGAACAGGCAAAATGGATGAAGTATTGTTTTTCCTGAAATATAATATTGGTGAAGTCCGGGATGATGTGATAAAAATGGTAAATGAAACGCCGATCATGATTGATATTGATGAGGAATACGCCGCAGGGCAGAGGCAGCCTCAAAATAGGGAAGAAATTTATGCGGCTATGATTATCTATGGTTTGCTTTCCTACTGTGATGGGGAGTTACGTATTCCGAATAAGGAACTTATGATAGAATTTCAGAAAGCACTAAAAGACGATGAATTTGGCTATATTGCAGAACTTGTGCGCAATTCGAGCTCGGTACTTGAAGCGACCTTGAATAAAAAGGGAGATGTTGTGGAGCACTCCTGATGCGGCGATTATGCAGATTAAGCAGAAGGAATATTGTGAAAAGTTGAAGAAAGAAAATGTTTCGCAAATCCTTGCTGTTGGGATTAATTATGATATAAGAGAAAAAGAGCATCAGTGCGTGATTGAGGAACTTGACTAATTTTTATGTTTACATGAGGAAACAGCAGCGAATCGTTTAAGAGGTTCGCTGCTGTATAATTTTGCACATAAAAAAGCCGCCAACATATAGTTGACGACCTTTGAAAAGCCGAAACGAGATTTAACGTACGCCAAAGCTAAGAAAGGAGGAAACCTTATGTATAGACATTGGTACGTGAGGATGAGACGAGTCCTCTCCCGTTTCGACCTATACGTAGTATATAATATTCCTAGCAAAATTGCAATAGCAATTCTGAAAAAAGAAATGAAAACTAATTTTTTGTGCATTCTAGGCAGATTTAACAAAAAAATCTCAAGTCCAAAATACAACTGCTGATATATAAAATACATTCAAATCTCTAGTAAATTCAATGCTTTTAGAATTTAATAAAAATGGTTATTTTGTAATTTTTCTTTTTTGACGTGCTTGACTTGATTAAGACAAAATCATATAAAATATTAGAGGGTTATTCTGTGGTAATTTTTTATAAATTAAGAGATAGGTTTTTGGCTATTTTTTAGAACAGTATTTATAGAAGATAAAAGTAAACAGAGCTAGAGCCTTTAATAAATTTCAACGCCTTCGAGTAAAACGCTAATAAAAGGAAAATAGTAGATATACTGACAAACGTGAAGATTTTTAATGTTTGGCCAGCTTGTATCGCACCATCGGACAAAATGCGCTGTGCAGAAAAGAAAATCTTATTGCTCGTGAGTAAAAGAAACTAGAGATTTTCAAATAAAAAAGTCGAAACAGAACTTAGCGCAAACCAAATCTAAGAAAGGAGGAAACCCTATATATAGACATTGATGCGCGAGGATGAGACGAGTCCTCTCCTGTTTCGACTTAAACGTAGTATACTATATTTTGTAGAATTATGCAAGGAAAAAATCGAAAAAAGAAGCAATAACTCATTTTTTGTGCATTTTAAGCAGATTTACCAAAAGTTAAATAAATTTTTAGATAAGTCATTGTTATAAGTAATTTTGCATAAAAAAATACGATTTAAGAAGAGGCGAGCCCTCTATTTAGATACGATAATGTGCAAATTGTGCAAAAAAATGAGTAAAATGTAAAATAGCAAGACCTTTATTGTCTATTCTAAAATTTGGTTCTACACAAAAAAGTCTGCAAAAGTTTGTAAGCAAGATTATTGGTTCAGATGCATCAAATAATCGAATAATAAAGTACGCTCCTGAATGGATTTCAAAAAAGAAGGAGATACTGCGGCAAAAATTCTCAGCATTAAACCACAAATATTTAGAAACTATAGCAGGAACGTTTTAAATATGATAAAATAGAAAACAGGTTTGATAAACAAAATGAGGCTGATTCTTGGAGGCAGGGAAGAAAATGGGAAGTTCAAATTGTGATACTTGTGCATATAATATATATAACGAGCAAGATGAAGGATATTATTGTGAAGCAAACATGGACGAGGATGATATGGTGCGGATGATCGAAGGGCATTATAAAGCTTGTCCATATTATAGAAACGGTGATGAATATGCTATTGTAAGGCATCAGATATAACAATTTATACTTGCGAGAACTTAAATTTATCAATAATGCTGGCTCACGAGCGTGATTATAGCACGTTTCACTAGATGATTTTATAGAAAGGAAATGATTTACAAGATGTATATAATTGCAGGTTTAGGAAATCCCACAAGGGACTATGAAAATACAAGACACAATATCGGTTTTATGGCAATTGATGCACTTGCAGAAAAATATGACATTCGTGTCAATGAATGCAAGCATAAAGCGCTGATTGGTAAGGGAACAATCAATGGAAATAAAGTAGTTTTGGTGAAACCGCTGACGTATATGAATCTAAGCGGCGAAGCGATCCGCGCGGTTGTTGATTACTACAAGGTGGATGAAACCAAGCAGCTTTTGGTAATTTATGATGATACCAGCTTAAATATTGGGCAGCTTCGCATTCGAAAAAAGGGCAGCTCCGGCGGGCATAATGGTATTAAAAATATTATTGCGCAGCTTGGGCATGATTCTTTTCATAGAATAAAGGTTGGTGTGGGTGAAAAGCCCAAAGGCTATGATTTAGTAGATTATGTCTTGGGGCATTTTAGCAAAGAGGAGCTTGCGATAATGCAGGACAGTCTTGTGAAAGTGGACGGTGCGGTAAACCTTATTCTGGAGGGCAAGGTAGATGCGGCAATGAATGAATATAATAAAAAAATAACAGAAGATGCTGCACCATAGACAAGGTTTTGGGATGATTCTTTTTGAGCAGTTTTTAAGCAATGATAATATTCAAATATGGAGGATGAGTTAGGTGAACACAATTTTAGCACCTTTGAAAGAGCTTGGTGCGTATGAGGAGATGATGCGGGCACTGCATCAGACGGGAGGAAAAGCGGCTGCCAGTGGGTGTGTGGAATCTCAAAAGCTCCATATGATTTTTGGGACGGATGCGGATTTTGATGTGAAAATTATTGTGACTTATAATGAGATAAAAGCGCGGGAATTGTTGGACGACTGCCGTTTGTATTGCAGGGAGTCCTATTTTTATCCAGCAAAGGATTTGATTTTTTATCAGGCAGATGTTCACAGCAACCAGTTGACCAAAGAACGTATTGCGGTGCAGCGGCGCATTTTAGAGGGAAAGCCTTTCACGATTGTCACAACATTTGCAGCGTTAATGGCACATCAGATTCCGCTAAAAATAATTGAGGACAGTGTCATTCATATCGGTGTTGGAAGCGTGGTGGAGGAACAGGCGCTGGCGCGGCGGCTTGCCGTTATGGGATATGAAAAAAGTTTTCAAGTTGAAGCGCCGGGACAGTTTTCTATTCGTGGCGGGATTGTGGATATTTTCGATTTAACGTCAGAGAACCCAGTGCGTATGGAATTATGGGGTGATGAGGTAGAGTCCATTCGCTCTTTTGATATATTAAGCCAGCGTTCGGTTGAAGAAAATATGACACAGGTGTCGATTTATCCGGCAGTGGAAATGATTTTATCGCCTGAAAATATGCATGAGGGGCTTTTGCAAGTGCAAAGGGACTGTAAAGAACGGGCGGCTTATTTTCGTGCGCAAACCATGCCAGAGGAAGCACACCGTTTGGAGCAGGCAGTGGAGGAACTGTGCGCACAGGTGACGGAATTTCAAAGTTATTTAAACTTGGAAAGCTATATGGGCTATTTTTATGAAAATACAATGTCCTTGATTGATTTTTTTCGGGATAAAAGATGCTGTTTTTATCTTGATGAGCCTATGCGTATTGACGAGCACGCGAATGCTGTGGAGCTTGAATTTCGCGAAAGTATGACGAATCGCGCGGAAAAGGGTTACATTCTCCCCAAACAGATGGAGGTGTTGTTTGGCGTGCAGGAGGTAATGGCACGTTTGGAAAAGGAGCGTGTGTTTGCACTTTCCACGATGGAATACAAGGGCTTTCCAATTAAGTTTATGAATCGTTATGCGATTAATACAAGAAGTGTTCCGTCTTATCACAGCAGTTTTGCGGAATTGGTAAAGGATTTAAACAGTTTTAAAAAGCGGGGCTATCGGGTGCTGCTTTTATCGTCGTCAGTGACAAGGGCGAAGCGGTTGGCAATGGATTTAATGGATGAAGGACTGAATGCTTTTTATACAGAAGATGCCCAGCGGATATTGCAGGTAGGGGAGATTATGACTTTTCACGGTAGTGTGCGGAAAGGTTTTGAATACCCGCTGCTTAAATTTATTGTAATATCAGAAACGGATATTTTCGGCAGACAGCAGCAGAAAAAGAAACGGCATAAAAACAGCGGTGAGAAGTATTCCGGTACAAAGATACAAAGCTTTACCGATTTAAAGGTGGGCGATTATGTTGTTCACGAGAATCATGGGCTGGGGATTTACCGCGGGATAGAAAAGGTCAAAGTTGAGGGCGTTGTAAAGGATTACATTAAAATTGAATACCGCGACGGCGGAAATCTTTATATATTGGCGACGGGATTGGATGTCATTCAGAAATATGCATCTTCTGACGCAGCTAAAAAGCCGAAGCTTAATAAACTTGGAACACAGGAATGGTCAAAAACCAAGTCCAAAGTAAAAAGCGCAGTAAACGAGGTTGCCAAGGATTTAGTGGATTTGTATGCAGTACGGCAGCAGAAAAAAGGATTTATTTTTAGCAAGGATACCGTTTGGCAGCAGGAGTTTGAGGAAATGTTTCCGTTTGAGGAAACCGGTGATCAGCTTCTTGCAATAGAAGCGACCAAAAACGATATGGAAAGTCCGCGCATTATGGATCGCTTGATATGCGGTGATGTGGGGTATGGAAAAACGGAAATTGCGATTCGTGCCGCATTTAAGGCGGTTCAAGATAGCAAGCAGGTGGCGTATTTAGTCCCGACTACAATTTTGGCGCAGCAGCATTACAATACATTTGTGCAGCGCATGAAGGATTTTCCTGTGCGGGTTGAAATGCTGTCACGTTTTCGGACGGCAAGCGAGCAGAAAAAAGTGATTGAGGGTTTGCGCAAAGGGCTTGTGGATATTGTGATCGGAACACATCGACTGCTTTCTAAGGATATTCAATACAAAGATTTGGGGCTTTTGGTAATTGATGAGGAACAGCGGTTTGGTGTGCGTCACAAGGAGAAAATTAAGCAGGTAAAAGAGGAAGTGGATGTGCTGACGCTGACGGCTACGCCGATTCCAAGGACATTGCACATGAGCCTTGTGGGTATTCGTGATATGAGCGTTTTGGAGGAAGCACCAGGGGAGCGGCAGCCAATCCAGACGTATGTAATGGAATATAATCAGGAAATGGTTCGTGAGGCGATAGTGCGGGAGCTTGCGCGCAACGGGCAGGTTTACTATGTCTATAACCGTGTGAACAGCATTGACGAGATAACCAATCAAATAGCAGCGCTGGTGCCGGAGGCAAGTGTAGCATATGCGCACGGGCAGATGAAAGAGCATGAATTAGAGAAAATTATGTCAGAGTTTATCAACGGTGAGATTGATGTGCTGGTTGCCACAACGATTATTGAAACGGGACTGGATATTTCCAATGTAAACACCATGATTATTCATGATTCCGATAATATGGGGCTTTCGCAGCTTTATCAGCTTCGCGGGCGTGTCGGGCGTTCCAATCGCAATTCCTATGCCTTTTTGCTTTATAAAAAAGATAAAATGCTGCGAGAGGTTGCAGAGAAACGTTTGCAGGCAATTAAGGAATTTACTGACCTTGGTAGCGGTTTTAAAATCGCAATGCGCGACCTTGAAATCCGCGGCGCTGGAAATCTTTTGGGAGAACGCCAGCATGGACATATGGAAGCTGTCGGTTACGACCTCTACTGCAAAATGCTCAATGAAGCTGTGAAAACGCTCAAAGGTACAAAGCGCGCCGACGAGGATTTTAATACGTATGTCGATATGGATGTGGATGCGTTTATTCCGCCATCGTATATTGTAAATGAGGCGCAGAAATTGGATATTTATAAGCGGATTGCAAGCCTTGAAAACGAATCAGAATGCGAGGAAATGCGCAAAGAACTGCGCGACCGTTTCGGTAATATTCCAAAATCCGTGGAAAATTTGATACAGATTACACTAATCCGCGTAATGGCGCACAAGCGTTATGTTACGGAAATTAAGGGCAAAGTGGGCCATGTTACGTTTTATATGGAACCGTATGCGCCCGTTCGTGTGGAATGCCTTCCTTTGCTTTTGGAAAAGTACAAAGGCACACTGGATTTCTCCGCCAAAGGAACACCGAACTTTGTATTAAAATATAAGAAAAATGGGCTTGTGGAGAAGGAAGGAGAACGAATGATGAAATATACGAATCGAATATTGACGGATATGGCGGTGTTGTATTAAATAACATTTTTTGCTGCGTTTGTCGTATAAAAGTTATTGAGTGCTTAAATAGGTTAGTAGTTCAACAGAATCTTGAAAAAAGGATAGGCAATTGCTTTTGGCAAGGCTAAAATATGTGGTTTGTTTGAGAATGTCAAGCCCTAGTACAAAATCGGATACGCGGTTATCAAATTGCGTTTTTCAGAATGGCAAACATCCTTTTTGTTTAACGAGGAGTTGATATTGGCGTAATGGCAGCAGGTGAACATTGCGCCGGTATCGACAACAAAGGAGGTTCTTCTAATAACACTGCTTACAACAATACAAGGAATTATAAAGCGATTATTGTTTAACTTCGTACTGTACACCGAAAGCACCTCCATTATTATAGCTTCCTAGTAAATAGCTTGGGATGCCTTTTTTTTCGAGATTTTCCTGCATAACACAGATATCATAAAAAGAGTCATTATCTGCGCTGATACAATATAAATACCCATCCATATTTTGAATATCTGTAAAATTTGTAATTAAATATTTGCAATTAGGGTATTCTTTTTCAATATTTTCGGGTGTTTTGCGAATTTTTTCGTCCAATATTTTTAACATAAGATTGTTGATTCCTTTCTGAAATAGTAAGATATTTTTGAACTTGTATTATGTGGTATTGAGATGCGTTGTTAAAATAATAACACGGATTAATATTGATTTCCACAACTTTTGGGAAAAAACATGAAAATTTAATAGATTATCATAAGCAGATACGTTATAATGAAAATACAAGTACGATTTGTACAGGTTTTCCGCAATAACTAGGAGGGTACTTAATAATGGAAGTGAAAACATCCAAACAGCAAAGGATGCATCTGCAAGAGAAGAAAGCATATCGTGTCATTGATATCGAACTTGAATCAGGCTACAAGGAGAGTAATGTTTTATATCAGGATATTGGGAAATTTATTAGGATGGTTGACGAGGGCGAGGAGGACTTCTTAATACTACATTCAGAGGACGGTTATGTTCAGTTTTTTGGATTTGCGAATCAATTTGTAGGGGAAACGAGATGCAATCTGTCGGATAACGAGTTCTGTGTATATGCATTTATTAATAGGGAAAAGGCACTTTGTGGAAAACGGATAACACTATCGACGCCGTTTGGTGATTTTACACCTGAGGAGCGGGAAGTGGTTTCGCTTGATGTGATTTGTAGGATTGTACAGAGGTATTATGAGAATACAAACTTTAATCATTTTATAAAGCTGATTCCATGCGCAGATATTACAAAGCGGACAAAAAGGGAAATGGGATTGATAAAATAGTATAATGACACAGGCTAGTGGGAAAAACAAGATTTATGATTGCTGTGTGTGTCTTAAGTCTTAGCAAAACGAAAGGAATGTGTGACGAATATGGAATTTAGAACAATGGAAAATTTAGGCGTAAAAACATCTTTGCTTGGCTTTGGCTGTATGCGGTTTCCGACCAATGCGGATGGAAGTATCAATGAGGAGGAAACGCTTGCAATGATTGACAAGGCATATCAGGCAGGCGTTAATTATTTTGATACGGCATATCCTTATCACGATGGCAAAAGCGAGGTTGTGACAGGCAAAGCACTTTCGCGTTATCCGCGGGATTCTTATTATTTGGCGACAAAGCTTCCGATGTGGGCGGTTCATTCTATTGAGGATGCGGGGCGTATTTTTCAGGAGCAGTTAGAGCGGCTGCAAAAAGATTATGTTGATTTTTACCTTTTGCACGCATTGAATCGGGAGCGCTGGAATCAGGTAAAAGAATTGGATGTGTTGGGATACTGTGAGCAGCTTCGCAAAGAAGGCAAAGTGCGTTATATCGGATTTTCATTTCATGACGATTATGCGGCATTTGAAGAAATTCTAACCAGTTATTCTTGGGATTTTTGTCAGATTCAATTTAATTATATGGATAAAGACACACAGGCAACGCAGAAAGGTGTGGAGCTGGCAGCGAAGCTTGGGATTCCAATGGTAATTATGGAGCCGGTGAAAGGTGGTTCGCTTGCGTCGCTGCCAGAGGATGTAGCGAAATTGTTCTATTCCGCGCGTCCGGAGGAATCGATCGCTTCTTGGGCAATGCGCTATGTGGGAAGTTTTGACAATGTTAAAGTAATTTTAAGTGGTATGTCCGCAATGGAGCAGGTGGAGGATAATATTAAGACGTTTGCAGACTTTGCGCCGCTGGACGAAAGCGAGCAGAAGGTCATTGCGCAGGTTGCAGAAACCTTACATAACCGCGTGCAGAACGGATGTACGGCATGCCGCTATTGTATGCCTTGTCCGGCAGGCGTTAATATTCCAGGATGTTTCCATGTGTGGAATAACTATCATATTTATGAAAATAAGCAGGAAGCGGCCCGCCGCTGGAAAAATGAAATTGCGGATGCGCAGAAAGCAAGCAATTGCATCAAATGCGGCAAATGTGAACAGGTATGTCCACAGAAAATAGCGATTCGGGAAGACTTGGCACGTTTGCAGAAGGAATTGGATGAAATTGCAATGAGTGAATGAGTGCAATGGAACTAACCGAATCAACCATGCTGTGTAGAAAGAAAAATCTAATTGCATGTCAGTGTGCAAAAAATGGTAGGAGATTGATGTTCAAAATGGAGGGGTAAGATGTACCGTGATATAATAAAAATTCGAGAGGATGTACCAGAGGGGACTGTATCAGAATTGCGCAGACTTTGCATTGATGCTCATAATAATAGGGCTGGTCAGGTAGATTTGCAGGAGATTTCCAAACGGCATTTTGTTTTTGAGGGTGAAGAAGAAATGTATGGATGCTTGCAGTTAGGATATCTTGCGCTTGATCGAAGCACATTATTTAGAAGAAACGTGAAATCATGGACTTGGGAGGACGAAGAACCTGATGAAAACTGTAATCTTTTAGAGGTACTTTCTAGGGTTGTGGTATGAAGGGGAAGATATGGGAGTAGGACGAAAACAAATTGCATTTGATTTAGATACGGAAGCATTAAAACAATATTATCCTAAAGGTAGATTTGAGAATGCATATTATGATATTCGTAGCTTTATGAATAAAAATGGATTTATATGGCAGCAAGGTTCTGTGTATGTATCTAAAATGCCAATACCAGCAGCACAGACTGCAAAAATAATTGGAAAGTTGGCGATAGAACAGCCATGGCTCAACCTCTGCATGAGGGATTGTGTTGTTACCAATATTGGCAGAACACACAGTTTAAATCATGTTTTTGACAAGGACTTCGATATCAACGCGCAGGATAATAAAGACACAATTTAAAAATAGACAAACAAGCGAAAGTTATTAATTTGGCTAAAACGGGGGCGAAATATGTTCAATATGACAGATTTCGCTCCCATTTTTATGCTTTTTTCTTATGAAAAAGAGCAATATTCAACAAAAATAAAGGAATGTTAACAAAAATGTAGAAATTTTTTTCAATATATATTATAATAAAACTCGGAATGATTAACATAAGTGGTTAACAATATTTTATTATGTGGCGGTTTTTGTGCATATTTGGGTATGGGGACGGCATAGTTTATATTGTAACGAGAGATTGAAGGGATAAGTGAACGGGAGGGTAGGAATGACAGAAGGCAGATACAATATTCCGAAGCAGTATAAGGTTGACAAGGGAATGCCTGTAGATGCATTCTTTCAACGGATTGATAATCCAAAGTGCCGTGAGATTTTCGAGTCGGAAGTGGAGAGTATGAT
>CBCOYO010000014.1:0-38095 GCA_965114465.1 uncultured Lachnospiraceae bacterium | reverse complement strand
CAATATTTTCAGGAATGCTGCTGCCTACAGCTATCCCAAAACGGCAATTATTGTGTCAGCACAGGAAACCGACGAACAATTGACGCTCGCTTTTCAAAACGAAGGAAATACCATTCCAGCGGAAAAATTATCTTCCCTTTTTGATAAATTTTACCGTTTAGACAAGGCACGAACTACCGATACCGGCGGAACAGGGTTAGGGCTTGCCATTGCTAAGGAAATTATTCTGCTGCACGATGGTTCTATTTCTGCCGAAAGCGCTGATAATACCATTACCTTTACAATACAACTGCCAAAAGTGGTTATTCCTTCCACTGTACCAAAATAATGTTCTGATTCCCACTGTGCGCTAGTGCTTTATATAATGAGGTCTTTCCTTCCGCAGATGCAATCGGCGCGTCGCTTATAATAATAACTGCATGATATGCTGCCAAATTATAAACAAACGTTCTTCTCTGATTATCGTAGATACTTGACAGTTCATAGCGCGTATGTAATGGATATTCGGATTCTGTACTGACGGCTATCGGGCTTCGCGTCGTTGCGTGGAAACGGACAAACTTCCCCTGTTTCTCCAATTTTGCCGCCAGTAGAAGCGCCGGATACATAAATTCCTCTGTCCCAAGTACAAGGATTCGGTCGGGCAGTTCTATTTGTGCGCATATTTTTTGGCACAACTGTTCACACGCGTCCCGATAAACTTTTGCATCTTGAATCCTTCTTGCGTTTCGATATCCCTCCACAGTAAATTCTTTAATATAACATCTGTTATCGAAATAATCTCTATAATAGCAGTTGTTATAAATATAGTTGTTATCAGAACAAGTGCTATTGAAACATATGCTATTTATATTATCTATTTGATAACGTATGTTATTCAACTTATTTCCCTCAAAATTATTTTTATTTATCTTATTTATTTCATTGATTCTATTTGTTTCGTTTATTTCACTTATCCTATTTGTTCCCGTTATCTTATTTGTTTCGTTTATCTCATTGATTTCACTTAACTTATTGATTTCATTTATCTTATCTGTTTCATTTATTTCTCTTATTTCACTTATCCTATTTGTTTCATTTATTTCTCCTATTTCTCTTACTTCATTTATCCTATTTGTTTCATTTATTATCTCTTTTATTTCATTTATCTCGTTTATTTCGCTTAACTGATTGATTTCACTATCTTCTAATTTTACTCTGGATTCGCTTTCACCATTTCTGCAATTCATATAAGTCCCGTCACCGCGGTAATTTTCGGCAAGCTGAGGGTACTTAGCATGATCAATTTTTACCAGATAATGCAGCGGAATCTGCCGATTCTGAAACAACGCCTCGGCTGCACTATCCATTCCATTTAATATAGATGCGACACTAAAGCAAAGTTTCTTCCCATTCACTTTTTCAATTGCTTTTATCGTTTCTAACTCTTCAATTTTTTCAATTGCTGAAAGAATTGTATTACCAGTCGTCACTTCATCCTCAATAAATACAATGCGGTCGATTGGCTTTAACTGTTCTTCCATTGTAACGATTGTGCCGTCTGTTTGACTTTCATAAATATTTTTCCTGCCACACACCACAGATTCAACGTCTGCCCGAACAACCTTTTGTTCTGTAGCATGACTATGCGCCTCCGTAAAATAAATGTAATCGCCTACACCTTCCACATTCTCTCTCGTCGTCTGAATATAATACTGCCCCAATTCTACAGCAACGACTGCCCCAATCGCGGTCGCTGTTTCTGCAAATCCAATCATTAATAAACGCTCTTTTCCATATGCCTGCTTTACAATAGCCGCAAGCGCAGAAAACATTTCCAATGCTTCCTTGGGGCAAACGGGGATATGTTTTCCCTGTCTGCGGTTTACAATTAAGTAATTACGCTTTGTATTATTCTCGCGCTTTGCAACTGCTACGAGATCTTGTTCCTGATATATCACAAAAAACGACTCCTTTCTTATGCCTAGGAACTGTAGAAAAATAACTGAAACATCTTGACTTGGCTATTTCTCCGATTGTGCATGCCAAAAAGTCTCGCCGTAGCCCGCTACGACTACGTTTTTTGACATACACCCTCGAAGAAATATCCTGCGCAATCTGTATCACCTATTTTCCTACAATTCCTTAGGCACTATAAACAAATATACCATACTCTGGCATACCACATTTCATTATATGCAAAAAGGGATAAATCTTTTCGCCTATGAAATCATTCCAACAAGCAAAAAATTTATCCCTTTTCTCTAAATCAACGATACTTTATTTCTATTTGCAGCCCAATGCAGCCCAGCTTGGTGCGCCGATAATCGGCAGTGCAAACTGTGTATATGCTGCTGACTCTGGGGTATCAATATACTTAAATACATTGTACATTTGCTTCGGCGTAGTCGGAAGTCCGTTAGCGTCACAATTGTACAGTCCGCAGGAAATCTTGTCTGCATTCTTTTCATAAATATTGTCTACGGTTCTGTGAACAATAAATCCCTTAATAAACGGATTGGTTTCTGCAAGCTTGTACGCATATGCGAAAGAAGCCGCCTGTGTCTGCTCATCTGAGGTCTGTGAGTTAAATAAAATCTCAGAGATAATAATATAACGTACTTGCCCATTCGGTGCAAGGAACGCAGGCTGTGCCATATAGCTTGTAAATACTTCCATATTCTGCGGATTAATCATTCTTGTATTTGGCGTATGGTCAATTAAGTTCATTGACTTGTAATTTGCCGGCATATCCCAGAAACGTGCTGCGGTCAAAGGTACTGGATGCGGATGCCATGCAACGCCCCAGTCAATATTGCCGTGAGAAGCTACATCTACATTAAATGCATCAATAAACTTCTTCGCACCATACTGATTTGCTGTGCCGTCTTCCCATGTCCATCTCTGATCGATACAGGTCAGCACTCTTGCATTTGCATTCTGGCTCTTAATCGCATTGTAGCAAAGACGGAATGCCTTCTCATACTCAAGCGCAAAATTCGTTACATTGTAGTTTCCAGCAAAATACCAAGGATTATTGTTATTTACTTCGTTTCCAATAATCCAGTTTGAAATTAATCCAGTTGCTGGATTGCTGTAGCGCTCTGTCAAAAATGCCATTAACGCTTCAATAGACTCTGCGCCAAGCTGCTCGTCCGTATTAAATGCATAGTGCCGATACTTACCAGAACGTCCAGAAGGTTTTACCGTCAATGCTGTAGCTGCATTGTAATAATTTACAATATTCATGGTAACTTCAAGCTTTTGTGATGCAAAAAGCGCCATAATCATATCATACTCTGCTACAACACCCTGATTAAAGCTGTAAGGCTTACCGTTGTATACATAAGGAACACCTGCACCGGGTACAAAAAAGCGGTCAATTGCCAGCTCATAGCTTGCGTGCTGTACGCCAAGATCAGAAAGTGCCATAATCGCTGCATTATCTGCTGTAATACCTTTGATAGATGTCGTTACAGGATTCGGTGCTGTATGGGTTGCAAGCACTTCAGGATTTGTAATATAAAACTCCTGACTTACTGCTGTAAACACGCCGCCTACCTTTGCTGCTACAACAAATTTAGAAGTTAACTTGGAAGCTTCTGTTCCGAAATCAAGCGTTGTTACAAAAGTAAGTGTCGGCGCTTTGTCCGCCACTGCACAGAAATCTTGTCTTGCGCCAATCGCTGTTTCATAAGGCTTGAGCGCAAATAAATAATAGCTGTTATCATCGCTTGGAACTGCTGCCGCTTGTGCTGCCACGACAGTCACCTGATTCGCACCGCTGATAATACATTGGTTAATAGTTACATTGCCTGCTGCGGCTGCTGTTATTTGCATCATGCCTACAAATAACACGCAAAGCACCGCCCAAAGTGTTAATTTCTTCTTCATCCGTTACCTCCATAAGAAATATTGGCTAAGACCTCCTTAGCACCACCATTGCATAATATCGTCTAATTATACCATTCTTGACAAACATTTACAACTATAAAATACACCAAATTTACATATCCCATATTTTGGTGAAAAGTCTTTATACAACTTTAATCCAATCCCAATTCTGCCCAGCTTGCCGCACCAATGATTGGAAGCGCAAAATCTGTATACTCTGGACTGTTGCCTTTATCCATATTGGCAAATACTCCATATGCGTATTTTGTTCCTGATTCAGTACGAATACCACCTGCAATTCCATCCCCTGCAATCTCTGAGGCATGATCCACCTGTCTATGGTAGACAATCCCCTGAATAAACGGGTTTTTGGCAATTAATTTATAAGAATAAACAATTGCCGCTGCCTGTGTTAACTCATCTGTTGCAATACTTTTATTATGCGAAGTAAAACCCATTTCTGAGATAATAATATTGCGCATACTGCCATTTGGCGCAAGCATTGTCGGAAGCATCATATGGTTTGTTACTACATCTGTGTTCAGCGGGCTGACAAACTTTGAATCATCCGTATGGTCAATAACATTCATTCTCTCATACTCCGCCGGCAGCTTCCAGAACGTGCAGTTATACAGAGGCACCGGATATGGATGAAACGAAAGTCCCCAATCAATATTGCCATTAATCTGTATATAGGAAGCAAACAAGTCAAGGAACTCGCGCGCTGCAAACTGCCCTCTTGTGCCATCTTCATAATTCCAGCGCTGATCGATGCTGATAAATACCCTTGCACCAGCATTCTGGCTCTTTATTGCATTGTAGCAAACACGAAACTCTCTTGCATAATGGGCTGCAAGCGTTTCTGTAGTAACATTTCCCATATAATGCCAAGGCTTGCTGGTATTTACTTCATTACCAATAACCCAAGTATGGATTGTACCCATTGTACCCGAATAGCGATTTGCCAAAAACGATAGCAGCGCTTCCAGTTTTTCTGTCGGAACCTGCTCGTCCACGTTAAAAGCATAACAGTTGTTACCTGCGGAGCGTCCGCCCGGCGCAATCATATCCAGCGCTGCACGGTTATAGGCATTTTTAATAATCATAATAACATTGCAACCCTCGCTTGCAAGACGTGTGCATACACCGTCATACTCCTGCACTACTTTAATATTAAAGCTGTAAGTTTTTCCATTGTACGTATAATTCAGCCCGCCGCCTGTAAAAAAACGACTGACATCCAACTCATACGACGCAAAACCTGTTCCCAAACGAGATAATTCGCTGCTGTATCGCCAATCCGCAGTCAGCCCCTTTTTGCTTTTCATAGGATAACTGGTGGTTTTGGTCGCTACCACTTCTGGGTTTAATATATACATGGCATTGCTTACAGGAATATATGTTCCCTTCTGCAATATTGTTACTACAAAGCGCGAGTACAGCTTTGATGCTGTGGTATTATAATCTAACGACGTTGTAAAAACTGCTGTCTGTGCTGCCGGAGCCGCTGCGCAATAGTCCTTTCTTGCACCAACTGCGGTTTCATACGGCTTTAACTCAAATAAATAATAAATCCCATCCGTTGCCGCCGGCGCAACCCCCGAAGCCGTCACATTAATATTTTCTCCTGCTATCACACAGCTATTAATCGTCACCGTAATATTTTCCATTGTTTTGCTGGTCGCCGCATTTGCGTACATGCCAAACAACATTGTTATTACAAACACAAGTACTGGAATCCAACATCTCTTGTTAAAATTTTTCACGTAATACCTCCTTTAGACTACCTATTTCCAAAACTTGTATTAGTATATCATCTATTGGAGTGTTGTACAACCAAAAATTTCATGAAATAACAAAATATGGAAATAATGGACTGACTTATTTTGTTTTCAAATATGTGATAAATGCATTTCCGTTATCTTGAAACAGCTTAGTTGCATCATTCATGCCCCTGTAGACAAGCCCCTCCTTGGGATCCATTACCACAATATTTAGTTCATTAAATCCAACGACCAAAACTGCGCTGCCATTATTTAATGTTGCCAATACTGGAATGTCCTTATTGACATAGTATAAAATTGCGTCCAGCCCTACCCCTTTTAGTTCCAATACGCGAATATCGTTTAGATTCTCCTCCAACACCTGTTTTGCTGTCTTATTTTTATCTAACAGCGGCTGTACATTCTTAGTTGCGCCAGCAAATTCTAAAATCGTTTCAAGACAAACCGCTAAATCAGAACTCTGCTCATCACTGCGTCTGCCCTTAATCGCCATTATCTGGTTGCGTGTACTGCGAGATGTTCGTTTCCAAATATAGCTGCCTTTTTCATCCACCACAGTTCCTATTGTAGTATAGGCAAGGTTTATCGCGTCTGCCTCGTGCGTAAATGTCCCTGTAATGCCGTTCTTTCCATATACATAAAACCGATCAACCGGATTTTCAACCGTAATTGCCAATTCTCTTGAACCCTCATACAGCACTTCCATTGGGTGTGTATGTTTCAGCTTTTTCTCCTCAATATTGTTTTTCAGCACAAGCTGGACGATTTTCTCATAAGTCTGTGTGGGAACAACTTCTGTAGAATTATAGCCGTTTTCCTCAACTACATTGTTGACAATCTGATCATCCTCCAATGCACTGTAGCCGTTTTCACTTTTCTGCACTCTTGTCAACGTAATCAAATTCTCTGACACGGACGCACCGACAACATAGATTCCCTCATGCTCATAACTCTTTAATACTTCACCCTTTTCATTCTGGATATACACGGCATACATTGGGAAGGTAATTGCACCTGTAAAATCCGCCATAATATCCTCATAGCGTGCAACACCATATATTAAATCCTCATTAATAAATCCCAGCGGAAGCATACGATTTTGATTCGGTGCACTAATTTCCTTGCGGTTGCCAGTATTTAGGTTCATTAAAATCAGCCGCGTACAGTCATAAGCATCCGCGGAATTTTGCCATACCAGCATTTTATCGCTGTTGGATACTTGAAAACTGCCTTGCTGAAGGTTATTCGCAATTTCCGTGCTTGTCTTATCCATTAGATTTACTGCCAATATCGATCCATCCAGATAGAGATAAAAAATACCATTTTTATTAATGTAGGAAAGCTGTTCCACATCCGCCTTTAATGTAGCAAACGCTTTGTTGTAAGGAATAAAAATTAATTCTTCGACCGTGTTAAGCATTCCATTGTACGAATAAACCTGTATCCCAATGCTTCCCTCATATTTACCGCGGTTCATATACCCATAGACAATAAAGTTGACATTTCCTGTTTCATCAACGCTTAGTATTTTAATATCATGATTGCTGTAAATTGTACGCAGATCCAGCCCGTCATAGAAGCTAAATAAATATGCCATTTTTTTATCTGCACCGTGATAGCAAAATAGTTGATTTTCATTGACAAATGCAAGGTTAGAACCGCCGTCGCTCTCCATCATCTGCACCTGCTTATCCCGAATGCCCAGCATGATTTTATTGCTTGCATACACATCCGCCTCCGGATCGAAAATCTGATTCATTGTCCGCTCATAATCCAGCAGATACATACGATCCGGCGTATAACGGACACGGAAAAATTCCCGAATGTTATACTGATGCCTGCGCCTGCCCTCTGTCACCTGTACCCTGTAATTTAGGCGGATAGACGCTGTCTGTGATTCAATCTCGCTGATCACCAAAACTGGCTCTATTAATTTCTTTACCTGCATATCCGCCCAAGTTACCTGCTTTAAGCTGCAATGAATATCCACATAACTCAGTGTGGTATTATCTCCCTTTGCATTCGGCTCTAAGTATGTTGCAAGGTCATTTGCCTGTTCTTTGTCAAATGTTTTATTATGGAAATCCAGCACGTAAGACAATTTCTCATAGGTATTCATATTGCCGCCGTCAATAATGCGCGTATAATACCGAACAGTTTCTAAGCCCGTATCCAGCAGTAAAATCCAGTTGTACTCCACACCTGCCTCTATTAAATCTTTAATCGTAACCGTTGCGCGTATCTGGTTGTCATCCTCTCGGTATTCGCCAACCTGCGTGCGCTCAACAAGACGTGTTCCGTCAATGCTGCGCACCTCAAACGATATATTGCGTATTCTATTTTCATATTTGTCAATCACGAAAGTCAGCGTTCTGCCATCGCCAAGCGGCGTAATCGTATCACGAAAAAAACTGCCGTCCATTTCACGCGTCAGCCCATGAAGGTAATTATACGATATCCCTCTTGTATTAATATGCACTAACGGCAGCGATGCTTCGGGCATACTTGCTGTCATTTCTTCATTACCTTTATTATAGATACTGCTGCTGATAAAAAGCGTAAAAATAAATACAGCAGTACATACAATGATTTTCGCGATTGCCCTTTTCATAATCTCCCCATTTCCTATTTATCTTTTTAGAAATCCAATCCCTATTTACATCCTATGTAACAGTTCAGATAACCCATTGAACTGTTACGTATCCAGCCATTGGAAATCGCTTCGCGATGGACTGGATACCTCCAACCACTACATTTTATTACGGTCAGCGCAGTAAATGCGCAGACCTACCTGAACTGTTACCATCCTATCTCATTCTATCCATTAATCGGTTTTTGCATTTTCCAGCAGACGCCGCAATGTAGGCTTTACGTGCAGCATTTCTTCTAGCTGTTGTGCATCTACTACGCTATTATGGCTTTTATTATATCGGATAGAAGGCCCTTTCTCCTCTCGCTTTACTGCACGGATTAAGATATTTTTGGGGGTATGTTCCATATCAATAAATTCCAGAAGCTGCGTGTCATACCCCTGTTCCTCCAAAAGATTCGCACGCAGCGCATCTGTTATTAGCGCCGCCATACGCTCTTTTATAATCCCATATTGCAGCACTGGCTGCAATGCAGCACAGGAAATTTGACGATTTAATTCATGCTGGCAACATGGTACTGATAAAATTACTTTAGCATTCCATTTCACTGCCTTTGCCAGTGCATAATCCGTCGCGGTATCGCAGGCATGAAGCGTTACCACCATATCGGCTTCTTTTGTTCCATGATAAGAGCCAATATCCCCCACAAGAAATTTTAACCCATTATATTCCAATTTATCCGCAAGTGCCTGACACTTTTCTATTACATCTTGTTTTAAATCCAAACCGGTGACAGAAATATTATAGTTTTGCATTACTTTCAAATAATAATACAACGCAAATGTAAGATATGATTTCCCACATCCAAAATCGACAATCCTAAGCGTTTTGCCGTTATTGGGAAGGTTTGGCAAAATATCACGTACAAATTCAAGATAACGGTTAATCTGCCGAAACTTATCATACTTTGCACGGACAACTTTTCCCTGCGCCGTCTGCACGCCAAGCGCCACTAAAAACGGCACAGGTTCTTCCTGCGGGAGAATATAATTTTTTTCGCGGTTATGTGCAAAATTTGCCTGCAATGCCGCACTGTCCAAAGCTGTCTGATTTGTGCCATTTTCCGTAAACTGCACAGCAGCGTCCGCGCAAACGTACTTTGTTTTTTCCTTAATATTAATGTTTCCCTTTTTGCTTACCAGCACAATTACTTTGTGCCGCGCAGTTTCTAGTTCAAGCTGCCGAAAATCTACTTCCATTGCTTCTGCGAAAAAATCTGGGATCTGCAAAGGTTCAATATTTTGATGAAATACTTTTGTTCCCACAAAGCGCTCCGCCTGATAATACAAAGTGTTTTTTATATGGATGGGACGCAGGCGGATTTTGGACAATTTCTCTCTATTGCGCGGATTACTGGCAGTCGCACTTAGAATTATCTCATTATTTTGTATATATGCGCCTAACAGCATTCTTAACTCGTCCATATTTTTCGTCATTCCTTTCCAAGGCACAAACAAATTGTGAAAGTTTTGTCAAATTCTTTCACTCTTTCTCCATTCCTTTTTATACTCACGAGCAGTAAATTTTACCATATCACTCAAGATATTTCGCTCGTGAGTCGGCGTTATTGGCAAATTTAAGGTTACAATTGATGCACACAAAATGCTAAAGTAAAAAAGCAAAAGCTTTTAGCATTTTGGCGCATGATTCCCACTACTTTGGCGTGGGTGTGAAAAGTAACAATTTATACTGCACACCGATTAAATTTACAGTACAACCAGACTGCGAACCGCCAGTCATGTACTTTCCTGACGGCATCACTGTAAATTCTGGCGGTTTGCAGTATAAGTGTCGCCAGTATATGTTCCTTGCGTAATCTGCACGCTGCTCGTGGATTTTATTGCGACAACCCCTTCACTCCTGCTCCTCGCTCTCTGCAGATTCTTTTTTCTTTTCCAGCATATGTAAATATCTATGTACAATACACAGCACTGCTACGCCGATGACGGAAGCAAAATCCTCATACGGCGTTGTTTTCTCCACGATCATATGGCGTGCAACCAAGAAAATCAATATTTCAATCACATTATCCGCGTTGGGACGACAAAGCATTTTCAGAAATTCTATTCCAATTACAATAATAAATATTTTCTCTAAATAATGCTTAAATGACGCCATATTTCCCAGCAGACTGCTAAAAGTTTCTATATCCTTTAAAAAGCCATACATTGACAGCAAAATCCCGATTAACACCAGCACCGCCGCTATCAATTCCAACGCATTGCAGATTTTCTGCAAGTATTTCTCTACCTTTTCCATAATTCCTCCCACTGCAACAATCAATTTTCTAATCTTGTTATCGCATTAAAAAGTTCCATAGCTGATTTGCCTTCATAAGATTGTAGCAATCAATTTTCTTATCTTGTTATTGTTCCGCCTAGGAACACATAGTGGTTAAGATGCATCAAGCTATCACGAAGCGGCAGCCATACACTATTTGCTGCTCTATGCAAAATCAGCCACTTTTACTTTTACAATTACGCGTTTTCCCATGCGATCCAATAAATCTATCGCCGGTCTGCATACAAGCCCTTCCAAATCTGCCTCTCCTATTGTGGATTTCGGCTTGGATTTTACATAATCAACCGCCTGCTGCAGCTTTCCCTTTAATACAATTGGCACAGCTTCAATACCAAACGCCTTTGCAATATCCTCTATCGCGTCGCGCTTTAACCATAGATTCTGCTCTGGTAAATAAACATCAAATAAAATAAAGGAAACATCACTGCGATATTTTCCGCCGTTTTGGATTTTTGCGCCGTAACCCTCACCAAAAAGAATGACCTGCATTTCTCCAAACTTTTGTTCGAATAATTCTTCATTGATACTGCCGCCAAATAATTCGATTAATCGGTTCATAAGATGCGTTGGCACCTGCGCACGCTCTGTTCTGCCCTGATAAGAAACTTTGTGCCCGTCCCAAATCACACCAATATTTGTCCCGTCGATTTTCTCTGTACAGATCCATTCATTGTCTTTTAAATATGCGACCGTTTCATTGCGGAATTTCCCCTCAATTAGCTTTTTCGTTCCTTCCATATCACGCTCAAAAACGGTTTCTATTTTCGTATACTCTTTCATTATAAATCCTCCCAAAAACTGCCTGCATTTGTTATACTGCAAACCGCCAGAATTTACAGTGATGCCGTCAGGAAAGTACATGACTGGCGGTTCGCAGTCTGGTTGCACTGTAAATTTAATCGGTATGCAGTATAAATTCTATGCCTTTCAGACTCTAACCAGTATTTTCTAGGAATCAGTATACTTCATTGATAAAAGTATGTCAATGTGTTGTGCTTCGTATTATTCTTCGCTTTTGAATCGCTGTAATCGCAACGGCAAATGCAAACGAAAGAACACACGTTACCACAAAAGAATCTACCCCTAAATGATTAAAGTTGCCTATAAAAAGGGTATATCCAGAAAAACAGATTAAATGCACAAGATACATATATCTGCTCAACTGCCTTAATACTATGTAATAAGGGGACTGTGGCAAGTCAATATTCAGTACCATCATAAAAAAGCAATCAGATGCTATAATATTCCCCAATTCACTGTGAATCGTATACTTAATCACAATTCCTGTAATAAAAAACACCAAACTTGCCAAAAAGGAAAAACAGCACTGCTTTTCTACCACAGCAATCCCAATACACATATATAACATTCCTATGAAAATATTGCCGTTGTTAAAAATATATTCATAAATCCCCACAACTGACGCCAACATGGGAAACGCATCTATATTCAGTCTAAAATATTCCAAAACCAAACGAACTGCATACAACATCACGCCAACAATCAGCATACTATTGACTCCCCGATTGCAGCGAACCAAAATCAGGATAAACACCAGAGAATATATCATTGCCAGCAAATACCATAAATGATACGACTGAAACAACTTTCCCACAAAGAAAAAATATTTAATATAAGAAAGGATACAGCTTATCCAGCTATTACCAGATAAAATATATCCATATACCGACAGCGGAAAGCTGATCAGTGTCCAGATAACATACAATTTCACCGTGTCAATCAATAATTTTATAATTTTCGCCTGCCGTTCCTCCTTTGTTTTGCCCCATTTCCGCGCAAGCAAAAACCCTGAAATACAGAAGAAGAATGGTACTGTAACATCAGCTAAGACAATTGCAATTTCATCTATCAACTGAATTTGACACTGCTCAAATGGATTGGTATGAAAAGCGATTACCATAATCGCCATCAAAAACTTAAATAAATCAAGGGAACTAAAGTGTTCCTTTTCCTCTATTGTTCGTAAAATTGGCATTTCTAACCTCCCATCAATTTCTCTCTCCTTGTGCGGAGATCGTACATTCTTTATTGTTGCTTTAGTATACTTCATTGTCAATAGTATGTCAATGAATAATCAATTAAGGGTAGTAACTGTATTACAGCGCAATCTAGTACTTTGTTAAAGTCGTATATATATTACATAATTATACTACATAACGCCAGAATCTACCGTGTTGTACTGGTTAAACTTATATGGCTGGCGTTATGTAGTCAGGTTACTCGAAAATTTTAACTGTTAAGCAGTATACATTAACGAAAAAAGGCTGTCAGAAAGTGCTTTCTAAATATATATCATGTAATACATTTGATATTACATCTATGCATTATAGAAGCATAACCTTTTCCGACAACCTGATTTATCTTAATATTCATAAGCCATTATCTTGCATTCATGTTCCTTACTTTGTTGATTATAGTTTACGCCAACCAGCAGAACATTTCCTTGATAATCTTCCAATGCCTGTAAATATTTCCTTTCTTTTATCTGCGCAATTGCTCCTTTTGCATCCTTATTCCACTTTAATTCTACAACAATTGCGGGTTTGTCCAAATGATTTTTCCGCGGCAGAAAAACTAGGTCTGCAAATCCTTTCCCAGTCGGAAATTCGCGGACGATTGTATAATACCGCCGTGCGCTGTAATATGCCAGTGACATTAAATTCTACCGTCCGTTTTACCCCCCTACTTTTTTCGACCGAATCACAAATTTCACTTTCTTTTGCCCGCCGAAATCGCCGATACCTTTGATATATAAAGTTCCTTTACCTTTTTTAATATTATCCGTGCAGTTCTCAATTATGTATTCTGAGCCATATGCCAGCGTACGCCCTTTATACTGTACTGTAATATCCTTAATTTCCGGCATAATTGCGACACCTGTGTAGGTTTGTGGTGTTATTATTGCTTTTGCTTTGCTAATATCCAATGCCGCAATACGGAACCGCCCCATTAGACTGCCTTGATAATTATTGATTCCAGTAATCGTTGCATTTAACACCGTACCTACTGGCAGTATATCCTTATCGCCGACAATTTCGCCCTCACTGCGCTGTGTTCCGTCAGACAGTTTTACAGACTGCGCATAGGTATAAATCACTTGGGACTGATAATCTTTTCCTGCTTTCAGTGCTTTGCCGTTAAGATCTGTAACAGATACTTTCGTCTTATATGTGCCTGCCTTTGCTGTATACACTTTATCATATGCGTTTATGGAAAGCTTGCCGATATCCTGCTTTGTTATCGTAAAGTCCAGCGTTTTCTTTCCCTTAAAGTTGCCTTTTCCGGTAATTGTTACGCTAGGCGTTTTACTCCCAGAAACCGTTGTATGATTGCGGTAGGTTAATTTATAATCGACACCATTTTGCAATAAAATACGCTGCTGGGGCTGTGGATTTTTTTGGTTCTCAGATTGCAAGTCCTTGTAATTTTGTGCTGAACTGCTGCCAAAAAATACTTGAACATCTGGTTTTGCGCCACCTTTTGCATAAGGAACATTTGTTTCTATTATAAAATCCATCTGCTGGGATTCATCAGCCGCGAAATCATATGGCATTATCCGGAAGCTCTTTTTTAGCGTTCCTGTGTAAGCATGGATTCCTTGGAATATAATATACCCTGTTCCAGCATCGACACTGTTCTGTATTGTTATATAATCCGTACCCTCCTTTAAAACTTCTATACCATTGGAAGTTTTCATTGTCAGTTGATAATGGGTCTGCTTTATCGGCTTTCCTGTATAAGCAACACTTTTGTCCAGTCCGTTAACTGTAGCCTTATTGATATTTACACCTTTAATTTGAAAAGTAACACGTTTAACTCCATAATAAGGAATCCTATTTGCTTGTAAATTATCGCCCTGTATGGAGGTATTGCCGTCAAGAACGCCCGTTCCAGTAATGACCGCTGTTGCAGTGCCGACATCTATATTATTTTCATAGGTAACCGTGTAGTCCTGATTTTCTACCAACACACGTTTTCCGCTTTTTACTGTAAGCAGCGGCTGAATTTCCCCACCTGTATATGTCTGCGCTTTAATCTTAGACACGGTGGTTTTAGCGATTAGCCCCTCGGTTGTAATTAGCAATGCAATCTCACGTGTCCCCGTAAAGTTGTTAATTCCATTTATGCGCACCGTGTATACACCGGCATCCTGATAAGCACTGGCTGTCGTGTCTGGATATTCCACCGTAAAATCTCTGCCTTTTTTTAGCCGCGTACCATTCCACAATACGGTAGGAACGGGTTTCTGTGTTTTGTTTTTACGGTATGCACAGACTAAATTATCAACTGTAATAATGTTGTTTGTCGCTGTATGTTCATTTACAACTGCATGTTTATCTTGAACTGCATTTTGATTTGTAGTTGATTCTGTAGCGGCACTTATACCTATCGCATTACTCCCTGTATTATCGGAAATATCAATCGGCAGTATCGAAAAAGTCACTGTTTCCTTTCCGGTATAATTACCCTTTCCAGTTACAATAACTGAAGGTGTCTTGGAAGCATTTGGCGTATTATTTGTATTTTGGTCATTTGCACTTTTAATATAGGCGTTCTTATTGTTTGTATAGGATACGCTGTAATCTACGCCTTTTGTTAACAATTTCCCTTGATCGTAAACCCTTATCGGCGGTGTAATAGCACCTCCCGTATAATACTGGTCTTCTATACCGGTAACTTGAAAGCCCTCATTTTGATAAATAAATATAACAACGGCTGCCATTTTACCGTCTAATGCTGCACACAGACGCACTGTTTTTACTTGCGATGCACCAATAGCATAAATTTCCCAATCTACGACACCGGAATCTTCTGCCATATTGTCTTCAATCGAAAGAACTTCTTTGCCGTCTGTTCCCATTACAATGGTCTTATCGTCAGAAACTGTAATTGGCAGTGTTGTGCCGCTGCTATCCTGCGCTGTCCATACCAGTTCGTCAGGCGTATAAGGATACTGCACCGGCTCTAACCCAAAATCAAGTTTCTGGCTGCTGCCTTGGCAGAGTTCTCTTTCGGATAGCGCTATTGCAAAAGACTGTAGAATCGGCTTCGTTACAATGCGAGTGGCTGTTGTATTTTCAAGTGTTGATGTCTGTTTCTCTACCGTTACCAAAACCTTATAAAAGTATTCTGTATCTGGCTGAATTTCTTTGTCTGTAAACGTAATGATATTTCCTGTGACATTGTCCATTTTCGGCTGATTATCGTCAATTCTATTTATCACCAAAGGCTGTGACTCCTGCATAGCAGACAATGATGCAATCTGCTGATACATCCCTTTCTCTCCGTTCTCGCTGCGGTAGATATTATAAGACTGTGCATTTTCACGCCATGGAATGGAAACAATAATTTCTGCTCCTTCCTGTCCAGCGTTCTTCTCTCTTATTGATACAATCGAAATAGGCACTGGCAATGCGGGGGGATTCGGATCTTGGTTATCAGGATTCGTTTCATCTGGATCTTTATCGTCTGGATTTGTTTCATCTGGGTCTTTATCATCAGGATTCGTTTCGTCTGGATCTTTATCATCAGGATTTGTTTCCTCCGGTTCGGAGGGACTCTCCTCGGTTTCCTCTGCTTTGGTATGAATTGAAACTGCTGTTGTTTCCTCCATTATAGAAAGCACATTATTAACAGATACTAACACTTTATAAAAATAGTTTGTATCTGGCTCTACCGTATTATCGGTATAAGTTATTGTATCTGTGGTATTTCCCCCATCTACGATATCCGCATTTTGTGTTGACATTATTTTTGCAATCTGAATATATGTTTCAGCTTTTTCACTTTCACTGCGATACAATAAATAGTACTGCGCATTTTCTATCCGCGGAATGGTAAGTACAATCTGTGTTCCACTTGTTACATTCTCTGATTCTGCTGCCGATACAATGGTAACTGGTGCGGGATATTTGGGCTTTGTGACAATAGAAACCGCTTTTGTATCTTTTAATGCGGAAGTAAATGTGTCTATTGTAATTAGCACTTTATAGAAATATGTAGTACCATGCACTACCTCTTTATCCAAATAGATACTGCTATCCGTAATTTTCGCAATCTGCCGATAATTTCCGTCCTCACCGTTTTCACTGCGATATAACATATAACACTGTGCATTTTGTATCTGCGGAAGAGAAACCGCAATATGCATCCCCTCCCTGCCTGCGTTAACTTCCTCAACTTTCTTGATTTCTACCGGCTCTGGAAGCAAACGAATCGTACTTACTTTCGATGCGCCACTTTTCACTACTTCTCCGCCATCAATAGTATAATATGTCGTAATACGATAACGATATTGATTGCAGCGTGATACTTCTTTATCAATATATTGTACTGTATCCGCTGACAAATCCGCAATCTGCACAAATGCGCCAGAATTTACACTTTTTTCCAATAAATACCCCTCTGCGCCTAAAACCCTATTCCATTGTACCACAACGGTACTGCCCTGTTCCGTAATCGGTTCAAGCTGCGGCGCGGCGGGCGGCTGGTATGCGCAAACTCTGTCAGTCGGTAAACCATAAATTTTGTCCCCTGCTGTATTTTCCGCAAACGGCTCTAAATAATAAAAATATGCTGTTTTCAAGGTAAGTTCAGCGGTATCTATATAAGAACCCTCTGCAAAGTCTACCGTTCCAATCTGTTCCCCTTTGTCCTTGGTATTTTCGCTCCGGTAAATATCAACCGCGGTCACACCATTACCGCCGCTCCATGTAAGCGTTATCCCTTGTTTCTCAGCATTGTCTGCTTCCAAAGCAAGAAGCGGCGATTCTGGCGGGAGGCAATGTATAATTGTGCTGGAAGTATATATTTCTTTCCCTGCCTGATATGCTGCCATGCGGTATTGATACGGCTCACCGATTTTTACTTCATAGCTTACTTTGTCAAATTGAAATGTATAAGAAGTCTTCTCATTTTCGGGACTGGTTTCTATTTTGTAAATATACCATGTATTTCCTATTCGTATCTTTACTCCATATTGATCTGCGCCCACAATCGGCAGCCAAGCCACTGTTGCCGAATGGCTGTCCGACGCCTCTACCACCAAATCCTTTGCCAAATCCGCCTCAGACCATTGGCTGTAAACCATGCCATCTTCCGTGTCCTTTCTGGCTCTTATCCGATAATTGTAAATTCCCATCTTATATTCTGCGGCATCTATGGAATATGCTGTCTGCTCCCCCTGAAATATCTGAACCGTTTCAAAATCTCCAGACGCATCTTCCCTACGCTGCAATTCATATTGATCAGCTCCTGCAACCGCTTTCCAAGAAAATTCCGCAATTTTTCCATTATAAGTAATCGTAAGCCCCGCGCCCTCTATTACACCCAAAAACTGCGCATTTACAATATTCGATTCCTCAACTGTGTCAGAACTCTCCCCCGTTTCATCCTGATAAAGCGCTTTTACCTGATAAAAAAATTCTGATTCCTCTCTGGCAGACAACGTATCGCGATACTGTCTTGTATCTGCGCCAACCGATGCAATTTTCTCGAAACTTTGCCCGTCCAAAGAACGATAAACCTCATATCCCTGCACATTACTACATTTGCTCCACCGCAGCAATACCGAAGGCATATCTGCAAATCCAGCAGCTTCCTGCATTTCTATAATAGAAAGTGTCGGCACCTTTACAATAGCATTGACATCTATCGTTAAGGCATTGACACGCAGCGACCTTCCGCTAAGGCTCATATCCTGCCACGTAGAAGAAAGCATATACAAACTTTCTCCTGCTTCCACGGTATTTTTCGCGCTGCAACTTCCCTCGCTTGATACATTGGCTGTATAATCACTGTCACAATACATAAATGCCGGCGTTTCCGGAAATTCAATTACAATCGCCATATAATCATCTGCGTCAAACTCCACCGGATCGGGCAGCTCCGCCGTGTAAACACCCGCATAGGGTACTGTTCCTGTCACTGGTGATTCTAGCATTGGCGTGCCGCTTTCTGGATCTTTTACCACTCCCTCATCTAACTTTGGGTTTTTGTAAACTTGAATCTGATAATCCACACCTGCACTGCCAATCATAAAAGAAACCGCTGCCAATTGCTCCTTTACAGCATCTGGGCTTTTTGCCTGATAAATCTGCGCAATTTTCTTATATTTTCCATACTGCTTCATTCCAATCGAATTACTGTGAAAATAATTGTTGTCATACTTGCCCGCACGTTCCGCCTGTGCCACACACACTGCATTTCCAGACCCAAGCGAAATGTCTTCATACGAGATATAAAAATATCCATCTTTCTGCCATTTACTGCCCCAGCTATTGCGGACAATCCAAGCGCCGTTCTCCTCTGGCATTGTGTCTGTATTAAAATTTTCCTTTGCGTAATCGTCATCCCAGCCTACCACAATAATAGCATGGTTCGTCCCTGTTCTTTCATTATTGTAATATGCCCCTGTTGAATAGTTTAGGAACTTATTGTCATTAAAATAAGACCACGAAACGCAGCCATTTTCCAAAATCAGATTTTTTACAATCTGCCTTGTTTCTGCATCATTTGCTTTTGCCGGATAAAAGGAACATCTTTTCAAGATAGCAAAACTATCCTGTGCCGAATTGCGGCTGTATCCCTCTGGAAGATTTTTATCGTTTGGATACGGATATTGTGCTTCCTCTGCCGCACCCTGCCAATTCATTAACCGAAGCGCTGCCCTGTAATCGTTACCACCAGTCTGCAAATAATAACTCTGCGGATTGGATTCAATCGTATCATCGTTGGCATTGTCCAGCACATCATAACCAGTGTGATAAGTAAAATATGCCAAATGATGCTCCGAAAGATTTACGCTCTCTGCGTCTGCAAGCCCCTGCTGCACAAGCGAATATTCCATTAGCCCCAAAAAGGCAAATGTCCAGCAAGCCCCCCACGGATTCTGATCTCTTACAGCCGGAAGGTTTCCTTGCTCACGAAGATCGTATTTCGCTGGCAGCACCGCACGCATTTTTCGACGTAAAGGCATATCCGCACGGATAGCTGCCTCCTCTGGAAGTTCTACAATCTCCAATTCCGGTAGATAATCCGGTTCCATTGCCTTCTGCGACGCAATCTCCTCTGGTGTCATTTCCCGCCCTAAAATATAGTCCCTATTGCGATCTTTGTCATCTTCATCAGAAGCAGTACTGTCGGCTGCATTATCCTCTGTAGAAGGAAAATGCGATTCCTGCTGTATCGTAGAAAGTTCTAAATCTTCCATGGAGGAAAAGTCTTCGGTAGGGGGGAGTTCCGTTCCGCTGAACGTTTCTGATTCTTCTATGGAAGTTGTGGTGGTTTCGGACTCTTCTGTGGAGGTTGTGGTAGTTTCGCTGTATGTTTCTGACTCTTCTATGGAAATTGTGGCAGTTTCGCTGTATGTTTCGGACTCTTCTGTGGAGGTTGTGGCAGTTTCGCTGAAGGTTTCTGACTCTTCCGCAGAAGTTGTTGTGGTTTCTTTGGATGTTTCTGATTCTTCTGTGAAAGTTATTTTTTCGCTGGAGGTTTCGGACTCTTCTATGGAAGTTCTTTTTTCACTGGATGTTTCCGATTCTTCTGTGGAAGTTACTTTTTCACTGGAAGAATCTAATTCTTCATTAGGGATTGTAGTAATTTCACTAGAAAAACTGATTTCTCCAGTAGATGCTCCAATGGTTTCACTCGAAAAATCTATTCCTTTGATAAATGTTGTAACTATTTCACTAAAATTTTCTGATTTTTCTGTGGAAGGCGTTGCCGTTTTGCTGAAAATTTCTGATTCTTTTGTGAAGATTGTTGTGGATTGACTGGAATTTTCCAGTTCTTCTTGAAAAGTTGCTGCAAATCTACTGTAAATTTCTGGTTCTTCTGAAAATTCTATACTATAATCACCGGAACTACGCTCCAATCCAATAAAGTCATTTTCTGACATAAATGTCATTTTTTCTTGTGCCTTTAACGGACAAACTGGACACTGTGCTGTTAAAACAGCCGCCGCCAGAAGAACTGCCACCCGTTTCATTTGTTTTCCTTTCATAAAATAATCCCCCATTCCTGCCAAGCTTACACGCCCCATGGACTCCGTTCCCTTTTAAAAAAGTTCAACTACAGCCAAAATCCGCACTATAGTTGAACTTTTGTTCTTGTTTCGTTATAATTGTTTAATTTATCGTTGCATAGTGTCTAATCAGGCAGCTTCCGTCATTGCGCAGATATGCCTCAACACTTACAGTACAGTTATTTTTATGTTTCTCTACTAAAAAGCGTTCCATATAACCATCCTGACACTTTCCATTTTGATATTCATTGTAAATATCTTTCCACAAATCTTCGTCAGAAATCAGTACATCAAAGGTAGCGCTGCTGCCGTCCTGTGCCATCATCGCTTCAAAACAAGCAATATAATAATCTTCAATATTGTCAATATAGCCTACATCACTGCCATTACGCGTTGTCCTAACCGTTATCGATCCACGTCCTGTCGTCCCAGAAGGTGTTGTGGAAGGCACTGTTGCTGTAGAAGATGTCGATCCTGACGGCGTTGTGGAAGGCGTCGTTGTTGATGGTGTTGTTGTTGACGGTGTCGATGTAGATGGCGGTGTTGTTGTCGACGGTGTCGACGTAGTCGGCGGTGTTGTTGTCGGTTTGCTGGGCTGTTGCGCTGGTGGATTCACTTCCAAGCCGCTGTAACGATTCCCCTTACAAGGAGGCAGATATACCGACAAATCCCTTCTTGCATGATCCTTGGCATATTCGTCATCAGAACAGTTGAAATAATCGTAAGTATTAGGATTCGTGTCATCCCATGTGCTGTCAACATTATAGTATCCGTCATCGAGTTTTACAATATTCCATGCGTGATTTTCTCCTGCATATCCCGTAACATAATAACATGGAATATCAAACTGCTGTAATAAATACTGCAATGCCCGCGCATAACCGGCACAGACTGTTCTACCATATACAAGTGCACTATATGCACTTTGATTCATTGGCGCATTGGTATCATATTTTACACGGCTGATTAATTCGTCATGTATCTTTTTCTCTCTATCATAAGCCGTATAAATTCCATAAACTGTATCCGTTATTTCTTTTGCTGCTGCCTGAAAATCGCTTTTTGCTTTGTCAAGATTACCTGCCGTTACATTATACGCAAGTGTAATTTCTGCGACCTGTCCTGCTGGCGAATGTCTGTACTTATAAGCGGTTTCCACCCAAAACAGTTCCGGATGATCATTGACAACTGCCGTAAACGCATTCTTTAAATCCCCAGATGTAATATTTTCTACTGGTGAAAACTGCTTTGTCATTGCGTCCGCATTGGCATAAATCTGACGATAAATCGCTTTCTGCGTATCACCTAGCATCTCATAATACGGGTATTTCTCGCTGTCAAATGTCAGCCCTTCCCCCGTTTTGCCCGGACTTAAAGAATCTAAGATTTCTTCTGCCCGTTTCTGTGTTACTTCCGTACCAGTTGCACGTACAGGAACATAACCTGCCAACCCCGCAACCTTCTCCGGAATATCTAAATCTTCCTCTGGTTCTGATGTCTTAGTATCCGAAGCTGCTGCCGCCTCTGGAAGCGCTTGTGTCGTTACTGTAGCACTTACTACAATTGGATCTCTTGGAACTGGCCCAATAGATAGATCCTCTAGCGCCGCTTCCTCAGTTGGAACACCTGTATTTCCTTGAAATGTTGGCTTTGGTTTCGGCTTTGCCACGGTTTTAACGGGCGCATTGCCGCCTGACTGTATTGTTTCTCCGATTTCCTGTGCTACATTAGGATTATAGTGACAAAACGCAATAAAAAGAAGTATAAGCGCTAACAAGCCACCAATCCCGTATAGCAGTTTTTCTACTATCCGCATATTGGTTCCTCCTCGACTCTTATACTCCCCCATGAGCTAGCCACAGAGCTTCCCACTTCTCCGTGACAGGCGGCATCTCCTTATGCCGCCTCTATTTCTGTTTATTATAAGCTATTTTGCCACCGGTGTCAATCTTACAACGTAAATTTGTGCACATCCTCTATTAGTATCTCCACTTTTCGCTCCAAGTCACTGACAATCTGACTAGAATCGTTAACAACTTTCGATAATTCTGTAGACATTGCGGCAGTTTCCTCTGCTACAGAAGCATTATCCTGTGCCAATCCGTTCAATACAGAAAGGGACTCCGTAACACTGCTCCTTTGATGTTCAATTTCTTGGGTCATACTGTCAATTGTATGTACAGAGGTAAAGAAATTATTTAATTCCGTATGCAGCATATCAATAATATGTTGTGTTTCTGTCAACGATGTTACCTGCATATCAACCGATTCGTTAATTTCCTGCATAGCAGAAGCCGATTTTGCAGCATTCTTCTGCAATTCCTCAACTGTTCGACTAATTTCCTCTACCGAGTCAGCCGATTGGCTTGCCAGCTTCCCAATCTCGTCTGCTACAACAGCAAAGCCCCTTCCGGCTTCCCCTGCCCTCGCTGCCTCAATGCTTGCATTCAAGGCAAGAAGACTTGTCTGATCCGAAATTTCATAAATTAAATTGGCTGCTAAATGAATTTGTTCCACAGAACGGTTTGTTGTTTCCGTCTGTTCTGCCATAACCGATATATTATCCCTTGTCTGATTGCTGACTGCAATTAAACGTTCCAGTGTTGACATAGACTGCTCACTAATGCGGTTCATTTCTTCTGCATTCTGATCTAATCCTGCAACTTCAACACTTGTTTGATTAATTTTGCCTGCCATAGTCGTAACATCATCATTCGCCTCGTCGGTAGAAGCTGCCTGCTGTGTTACATTCTCTGCAATGGAATCCACTGCAATAGAAACTTGCGAAATAGATTCTTTCATCTTCTCAAATGCGGATTCAAAACTTTCGACCACCTGATTCACACTGCCTGCCATATCCGTAATGCTTTGCAGCAACCCGCGCATATTATCCTGTGCAATGCGTAGCGAATCTGCTGTCTGCCCGATTTCATTGCGCTGTTTCACCGCAACAGCCGTTGTTAAGTTCCCCGATGAGATGCATTCCGCAAAACTTTGTATTTTCTTTAGCGGTGAAACAAGCCGTCTTCCAAATAGAAAAGCAATAGCCAAAGCTAATACAATATATAGTACAAATACAATAAACAAACGCATTAACAGTGTATCATATTCCGTATCCAGTTTAACCTTTACCTGCTCCTTTTCTGCATCCATATCATCTACATAATTGCCTGTTGCCACAGCCCAGCCCCACGGCTCAAACAACTGTGCATACGCAATCTTAGGTGCTATCGTAACTCCATCAGACTTTGTAAAATAAAATTGTACAAAACCGCCTTTTTCTGCACTCTGGCACGCACGAATTACCTCCTGCGTAATCATTGTGCCATTGGAGTCCTGCATCATATAGCGATTATCCCCCTCCTGATCCGATAGAATCGGATGCATTATCAAAGTTCCATCCAAAGCATCAATCCAAATATAGCCGCCTTTTTCTTCTCGGTAGCGCATTGCGCGGACAGCTTCTTTTGCTGCTTCTTTTGCCTGTTCTTCTGTTTGTTCTCCGTCTTGATACAATTGATACTCTTTTTCAATCACAGATATCGCACTCTGTATCTGCGATTTAATCTCAGCCTGATATCCGCTGTCCACTGCCGTTTCATATGTGTTGTATGCAAATTTAGACATTGTAATCAATGAATAAATTGCACTTCCGCCAATACCTGCTGCAGTTAGTACTACTACCAGTGTACACATCCACATAATAGAACTAACCAAACTCGTTTTTCCTTTGCCCATTTCGCGTTCCCCCTTTACAACTTTCACAATACTACTATCTATTTATAAGCGAATCAACCCTCCATTTCCACTAATTTTTCACGATCTTATAAAACTATATTATACTTATTTCACAAAAAAATCAATATGGCGCTCTAACCAACGTAAAACATCTTTATATACCACATCACGATTTATCTCATTTATAATCTCATGGCGCGCTTCTGGATAAAGACGCAAACGGACATCCCGTATTCCGGCATGGCGATAGTCCATATATACCTGAAGTACACCTGCCCCATAATCCCCCACGGGATCTTCTTCGCCTGCGATTAATAGAATCGGAAGCCACTTGGGGATTCTTGCAATATTCTCTTTTCTTTGAATAAACCCAATTACCTCGAACAACGTCCGATAGCCATTTACAGTAAAAATAAAATTACAATACTTATTATTTATGCAGAAATCAACAATTTCCGATTCCCTAGTAAGCCAATCGCTGTTTGTACGCGGATTAGGAATACGCCTTTGGTACATACCAAATGCATTCCATTTCAGCAAACCAGAACGGAATCTGTCACCTAAAATCAAGCGGAGTATATTAGATACCACTGTTCCTGCCGCAAGCACTTCCGGCGGTTTACTGCCCGTACCACATAATACAGCGCCTGTAAGTTCTCTCCCATAGGTAATTAGGTAACGCCGTGCCATAAACGACCCCATACTGTGTCCAAACAGGAAGTACGGCACTTTGGGAAATTTCTTTTTGGCAAATCGTGTTACGCGATGCAAATCTGCCACTACTGTCGCGCTCATATTTTTGGGACAGAAATACCCTAAATCCTCCTCTTTTTCAGCAGTTTGTCCATGTCCCAAATGATCATTTCCAATAACAGCAATCCCGTGATTATTTAAGTACAGCGCAAACGCTTCATACCGCTCTATCATCTCCACCATACCATGTGAAATCTGCACCACTGCACGCACAGTCCCTCCAGGCTGCCAAAGCACCACATGCAGCCGATGAATACCATCGCGCGACGCAATCCTATAATTTTTCTTTCCCATACCGAAAACACCTCACTTCCTTTTCGTGTCTTTTACCATCAACCCCAAAATGCGCAAAACGGGAGCAGTCCCATCTACTCCCGTTTCCATAAGCTTTGAATCGCACCCTTGTCCCAATATTAATTCAATTCTCACACATATGTTACATTTTTGAAATCATTACGACTGACAAGTCATATTCTTCAAGAAATTCATCAATATCCCTCTCGTCGTTGATTTCCATAGCAACTTCAAAGATTCCCGTTTCCGGATCCAGAAAACCTGCTACCATTTCCTCTGTAGCCTGATTTTTCCTGATCATTGGTTTTTTGTTTAAAACGTCAATTCTTCTTGATACTTCTTTTCTTGCTGCTAGCATATTGCTGTCCCCCTTCAATCCCTTTTTCAATATATTATGCCCGTTCCGCTGCTGTCAGCATTTGCCAAACATGGTGCGGCACATAATCCTTATGTTGTTACAGTAAGCCTTGCAAACTGTAACTTTCTGTTTTCATGGTGCGCCCATTTGGGAATCCAAAGCTTTCTATGATCAGTCCTGCCGAAACGCCACGTACTCCCGTGATGACGATCAATGCTGGACAGAATCATCCTAAATAGAATATACTATATTCTAGTAAGCAGTAAGTTATGTCATAGTATCTGTTTTGTGATATTATTCTACAAATCTCGCTTTATTTCAATACTAACACATGTAATTTTATAATGCAATCCTTTTTCTGAGATTTACATAACTTTTTTATTGTAACCCAGTCGTAATACTCTTTTTACTTAATTTGCGCCGAAAATAATCGTTTTTTTGTATGCAAAATGGTGATTTTATGCTATGATTATATTGTGCAGCACTGACAATGGCATTTATCGTTACTTTTCACACCACAACAACTTATAAGCTGATAAGAACTGGCGTGGACGTGAATTGTAACCTTTATATCACCCTTTTTATTTTATGGGTAAAAGCTGCGCAATATTACAATTATCAAATTGAGAAAACGAGGTGAATTGATATGTATAAACTATCACCCCAGTCACTAAAACCGGGTATGATAATTTATGATGACATTTATGCTCCTTCAAAACAACTGCTCTACAAAGCAAATACCATATTGACACCGGAGAGCATTCATTCATTGCAAGAATATAACTTTTCCGATATCGTGCTATGCGAACCAGGCGAAGTTAATATGACACACTATGAATACCTTCAGCGAAATCCACATTTCCAGCATTTCAGTGAAGTTCATGCCAAATCACTAACTGCTTTTTCCAAAATCATGCGCAACCTTGACACAGGATTGGATTTAAACCAACTAAGACTAATGTCACTGCGCGACAGCGTCATGGCAGAGGTAATGAACACCGAACAGTTTATTGACTACCTATATAACTTGATGTCTAATGAAAATGAAATTACATACAACCATTGTTTTAACTGCGGCCTGCTCTGTTATATCTTTGGACAATGGCTGGAATTAAGCGCAGAGGACTTAGATACAATTACTCTGTGCGGGTATCTGTTTGATATTGGCAAGGCAAAAATTCCCGACGATATTCTATGGAAACCAGAGAAACTAACACCAGAAGAATATCAAAAGATGCAGCGCCATATTCACCTTGGCTATGAAATACTAAAAAACAGAAAACTTCCGCCGCACGTTGTTACGGTACTAATTATGCATCATGAACGCTGCGACGGCAGCGGCTATCCTGCGGGATTAAAAGAGGATAAAATAGACCCCTATGCACTGGTTGCCGCAATTGCAGATACTTATGATGCTATGACACACCCCAGAGCGCAGCGCATGGCACTTACACCATTTCAGGCAATCCGCGTATTTGAGAAGCAGGGCTTTGCAAAGTATGGGAAACATATCCAGCCTCTCCTTACACGCATTGCCAAAATCTATACCGATCGGCGTGTCTGTCTGTCCGACAATACACAGGGACGCATCACGGAAATCCATGACGATGCGCTCTCAAGCCCGACAATTTTTGACGGAACTGCCTACTATGATCTGCGCAAAATGCCAGACGCCGAAGTAATTCGTATGCTCTAAGGAACTTTCGCTTTAAGGGAACTGTATGCAAGATATAATGATACTGTACTTTATACCATATCTTGTATAATCAAAATCTAATATGACACTCCCTAACCAAAAATTCCGCTTACCATATCCATGAAACAAACAATCCAGAATGGTAAACGGAATTTTTACTTTTCCTATTTTTTCTCAAACAGTGTGGCTATCTTTTCTTGAATTTCCTCCGCCGATAACCCCTTTGCGCTCTCAAGCACCGATTCCACTGCCTGCTTTGCCTCGTCAAGCGCTGCCTCATCCAACTCATAGTCATCAATATAGCTGCGGATAGACTTCTCTAAATCAGATTGCTCTACTTGGGTAATTCCCAGCGACTTTGACAAATCATCATTTACAAAAAACGACTCTACTTCCTTTGCCACTGTATTCTTAATTTCTTGAGAAACCTGCTGTTTCCCTGCCTGAAAGATATCCTGACCACCTGTAAAGGGCAATACAACAAGCGCCAGCGCTGCCATAAGCTTAAAACCCATTTTTCTCATAATTGCTCCCCTTTATGCTGCGCCCCAAAAACAGTAAATGCTGGCACGCCGCAAATTCTAATATTCGGCAAATTCTGATATGCAACAAATTCTGATATGCAGCAAAATCTGATATGCAGCAAAATCTAATATGCCACAAATATTAACACACTGGAAATTTTGATACGCCGCAAATACTGATATGAAGCATATTAATTTGCCGCCTGCTCTGCTGTCGGTTCTTCCTGTACTGCCGGTTTTCGAACTCGCGGCTTTCTAAGTGAAGTAACAGGCGAATCCGGCCATGCAAGCGCACGCTCACCTTGATCCGCTACTCGAATCCTTAAATATATTTTCCCATCTTCAATAAACTTTGTAATATAAATTCGTTTCCAAGCATAAAATTCAAACGGAGCGCACTCGATTTTCAGTTCACTTATACAACCTTTTACTTCAAAATTAATTAATTTTTTGTCAATACGAACGGGCGTTGTGTAAATATATTTATTGTCCGTCGTATGTATAACTGTCGTATTGAATACTGCCGATTTATCGTCTTTTGTCACTTTAATCGCAGCAGGCGCCGGAATTGGAATATCCTTTACTTCCATCTTTATTTTCTCCTTTCGCATAATTCCCCATTATTTATAGTATATTCTGCCCTTCAAAGGTTGTCAATCTTTATTCTTCCACAAAATATCGCAAAAATTTGTGAATAAGCTGTGAATTTGTTATTACCTATTTATTTTTTTTATAAATTATGATAAATTAATTCAGTGGGTAGTATATGCCGTGTGCCTAAGGAACTGCCAGTAAATAACTCATCAATTTGACTTGTCTAAATGTCCATCTGCGGCATCAGATAATCTTGACGTAAGGCATTGCCCTTTATGGCTTTGCCTCCTATGCCTGCGATTATCTTCTTTGCAGCGAAACATTTATACGGCGCAAAATTAACAAGTTATTTTTTGACAATTCCTGTAATAAGAAAAACGAAAAGGAAGGATTGGAAAATGGCAAAAATTAAGACAAAAAATAAAGGTGAAGAAGCTTCTGAAATCAGCAAAAGCAAAGCAAAGCGCGAGGAGCGCAAAAAGGAGGTTGCAAAGAGTCGGCGTCAAAAACGTACCGTAAAAATCGTCGGATACACCATTGCGGCAGCAATTTTACTAGTGATTGTATTTGCGATTGGCAAACAGATTTATCTGTCAGCAATCCGCACGACCTCCAGTACAGACTACAGTGAAGGACTAACTGCGGATGGCAAAATCAATGGTGTAGATGTCGCTTCTGTGTTAAATCTTGTTGATTTTGAGAATATTTCCGTGCCTGCGGACGAAGTAAAGGCAACCGCTGAAGAAGTCGATAAAGAAATTGAATCCGTTTTAGAACAGCACAAGGAATTAAGCACCGACGAAAGCCTTACTATTACAGACGGTGATGTAGTCAATATTGACTATGTAGGCACGATTGACGGCGTAGAATTTAATGGTGGCAACAGTAATGGTGCTGGATACGATTTGACAATCGGTTCTGGTTCTTTTATTGATGACTTTGAACAACAGCTTATCGGACATAAACCAGGCGAGGACATTACTGTCGAAGTAACATTCCCGGAAGATTATGGTGATGAAGCGGTTGACGGCAAGGATGCCATCTTTGCCGTTACCATCCACGGCATTCAAAAAACACCAGAGCTTACTGATACATTTGTCGCTGAAAACCTTGCTGAAACCGAAGAAGTTTCTACTGCTGCAGAATACCGTGCTAAAATCGAGGACAAATTCTATCAGGAACATTTAGAAGATTTCTTAACGAATTATATTTTAGAAAATTCTTCGGTTACCTCTTATCCGAAAGATTACTTAAAAGCAGTAAAGGCAGTTACAAAACATGATGATGAAAATATGCTTTCCTACTACCAGCAGATGTTTGCTTCCTCCAATATGACTGCTTTTGAAAATTTATGGGATTTGCGCGACGATTCAATTTCGGACGAGCTAAAATATGAACTGGAACTAAATACCCGTGCTAAGGAAGCCGCAAAAGAGCATCTTGTATATCAGGCAATTTTTGAAAAAGCAGGATTAACACTGGATATGGAAGCTCATTATGCGGAACTTACGGAAAGCAGCGGCGAAGACTATGTAACAAATATGAAAGAAACCTATGGCGAGGGATATATGGCACAGGGGCAAATCCGTGAGGCAGTCATCGATTACCTTGTAGGTTTGTATCAGTAATCCCCTGCGCATTTATTCAAACTGTGCCCGATATAGACGATAGTAAAATCCCTTCTGCGCCATAAGCGATTGATGCGTACCCTGTTCTACCACTTCACCGTGGTCAATTACAAGGATTACATCTGCGTTTTGAATTGTTGAAAGACGGTGAGCGATTACAAAGCAGGTCTTATGTTCCATTAATTTACGCATTGCCTGCTGTATCTGCTGTTCTGTCCGCGTATCAACATTAGAGGTTGCTTCGTCCAATATCAACATATGAGATTCTAACAGCATTGCACGCGCTATCGTTAAAAGCTGTTTCTGACCTTTGGAAATATTAGTGCCGTCATCTGTCAGTATGGAATCATATCCTTGCGGCAGACGTTGAATATAGGAATGAATTTTTGCTGCTTTAGCGGCGGCAATCACTTCCTCCAACGTCGCCGCATTTTTTGTTCCAGCCGTTCTTCCATAGGCAATATTTTCAAAAATTGTCCCCTCAAACAGCCATGTATCCTGTAATACCATTGCATATGCTTTGCGCAGGCTTGCACGCGTAATCTCACTAACAGGGTGATTATCTACCGATATTATTCCACTGTCCACATCATAAAACCGCATTAAAAGGTTTATCAGCGTTGTTTTTCCCGCGCCAGTCGGCCCTACAATCGCCACCAATCTGCCGGGCTGCGCGTGCAGCGTTAAATCCTTGATAATCTGCCTCTCCTTTGTATAACCAAAATAAATATGATCCAATAAAACATCACCAGAAACCTGCATAAGTTCCTGCGCATTTTCGCTGTCTGGTGCTTCCGCCTGCTCGTCAATCATACTAAACACGCGCTCTGCTGCTGCCAATGCCGACTGTAATTCACTCATAATATTTGCCGCCTCATTAATCGGCCCTGAAAATTTTCTGGAATACAGAATAAAAGAGGATATACTGCCGACGCTCATCTGACCAGCAAGAAATAACAGCGCACCGAACACACTCACCAACGTTAGCGACAAATTGTTAATAAAATTTACCGCAGGCCCTACCACGCTTCCGTAATATTCCGCTCTATAATATGCATCAACTGCTTCTTTATTTTTCCTGTCAAATTTATAAATAGTATTTTCCTCTTGATGGTACGCTTTCAGTGTTTTCTGCCCTGATACCATTTCCTCCACAAAACCATTTAATTCACCGAGCCTGCGGGAGCGCTGCCGAAACAGTGGACGTGTCTTTCCAGTTAAAAACTTTGTCAGCGCAATGGCAAGCGGCACTGTTACACCAAAAATCAGCACAAGCCGCGGCGATATCACAAGCATCATGCCAAGCGCCCCAAAAACCGTTATCAACGTTGTAAAAATTTGCACTAAATCATTAGAAAGTGATGCATTTACAGTGTCAATATCATACGATATCCGGCTGATAATATCTCCCGTTTGATTCGTATCAAAATAACTTACAGGTAGTTCCATTAAACGCGCAAACACGTCCTTGCGCATCTGATACACCACTTTACGGCTAATCGAAATCATTAATACGGCAAGCAGATACGATAAAACCGAAGAAATCAGATAAAACACCACCATCCAGCCAACATAATAAAAAACCTGCCTAAAATTTACTCTGCCGGCTCCCGATTCAATCGCATCAATTGCATACCCTGACAGCATTGGCCCAACAAGCGCCAATAGATTGCTTGCGACTGTCAATCCAAATGCAAGCAACAGTAAATATTTATACTGCATCATGTAGCGTGCAAGACGCAGCATTGTCCCCCTGCGGTTTTTCGGCTTTCCCTCTACACTTTGCTGTTTTGACATCCTTTTTATCACTCCAATCTCTCCCATTTATTATCGAGTAATCTGCACCTGCCTTTTGCGTCAGTACCACGTTATCGACAGTCATCGTATTCACCACTGCGCCCTGCGTTTGAGATACTTAGATATTACATTTCCTGCATCTGTGATTCTCTAATTTCACGATAAACCGCACACGTTTCCAGAAGTGTTTCATGTGTTCCATAGCCGATTATGCGACCTTCCTCAAGCACCATAACTGCATCTGCATGCATAATCGAACTAATACGCTGCGCAATAATAATCTTGGTAGAATCTGTAAAATATTGTGTAAGCTCATGGCGCAGGGCAGCATCCGTTTTGTAGTCGAGCGCACTTGACGCATCATCCAGCACTAAAATATCCGGTTTCGCCGCTAGTGCCCGCGCTATCAATATCCGCTGTTTCTGCCCGCCGCTTAAATTAGCACCGCGGATATAAATTAGGTTTTCATACCCACGCCCCTCCTCCTCGACAAACTCCTGTGCCTTTGCGTGCACAACCGCCTCCTGTACAGCTTCTTCTGAAAGTGTCCGTCCCATGCGCACATTCTCCGCAATAGATTCCTCAAAAATTGTATCATTCTGAAATACAACACCAAACTTCTGCCGTAATGTTTCTATGGGAATCGCTCGGATATTTTCACCATCAATATAAATATTTCCCTGATCGGTATCATAAAAGCGCATTAATAATGCCGCAATCGTACTTTTCCCAGCTCCAGTTGCGCCGATAATCCCAAGCGTTTCCCCTTTTTGCAAGGAAAAACTAATGTCTTCTAAATTGGGTTCTGTTTTATTATAAGAAAAGGTTACATGATCGAAGCGGATATATGCGCTGTCCTCAGCAAGCCTTTCACAAACTTGTAAAAGTAGATCCTCTGGCACATCCATTACCTGTGCAATGCGGTTTGCAGATGCGACCGCCTTGGAAATAATTACAAACATTTTAGAAATATTAATCATTGCATTTAGAATAATCGTAAAATATGTAAGAAACGCAAGAATTTTACCAACTTCGGAATAACCTTTATCCACACGGTAAGCACCGACAATTACAACAAACACCAAACCAAGGTTTAAAAACATATTCATGCTAGGATTTACCACCGCCATTGTAACATTTGCTTTTTTCTCGTGATTCACAACCTCCTGATTGATTTTGTCATACTTTTCTTTCTCGTAATCCATTTTAGACAGCGCCTTGATTACACGGATTCCTGCAATATCCTCCCGCAGCAAGCGCACAAAACGATCAACAGACACCTGCAAGGCTGTGTACATGGGGATACTTTTCTTAGAAAAATAATAGGTGACAAAAATAATCGCCGGCATTACTGAAAGCAGCACCAGCGTCAGCACGGGATCAAGTGTCAGTGTAACTACAACGCCGCCAATAACCAAAATCGGTGCACGCACCCCAATGCGTTGTATCCTGCCAAGCATTTGATGTACATTATAAGTATCTGTTGTAAGTCTTGATATCAGTGAAGGTTTGGTAAGACTATCCGTCTGCGCATTTGACAATCCCATAACCCGCGCAAACAAATCATGCCGCAGCGTTTCTGTCACATCGCTTGCCACTTTTGACGCCATACGGTTTGCCAGTACGCTTAATACAAGCGCTAAGACAGAACACACCAACATTGCCAGACCCCAAAAATAAATCCTGTCCCGTTTTTGCTGCGGAATTACGGTGTCAATCATATATGCCAAAATCCAAGGCAGCCACAAATCCAAAATCGTGCCGATAAACTTAATGAAAAAACCAATCGTCATCCGCCCATAATAAGGTTTTAGGTAAACTGACAGCACTTTTTTCATAATTTTAACATTCCTTTTTCCTAATTTTCCCTACCAATCCAATGCAAATGCTGCAAAAGCATCTTTTTTCTCCAAATGTTCCTCCTGATAGCGCAAAAGATACGCTTTAGCCTCTGCGCCGACCTTTGCCATATCTGCTAAAAGCGCATCAAAATTTTCATTGTTGATGCAGCCGGCATCCGCAAAAATTTTATAATATGCCAATGCTTCGCTATGTTCCTCAATAATAATATCCCACGCTTCCGGCTCCGCAGTTCCCTTTGTATGATTGCGCAGGTACTGTTTTAATTCCTCCTGTGCCATCTTTGACAATTTATAGGGATGCAGCAAGCGGAAATACACTATTCGCAGTTTCATTTTGCGCTTTTCCACAGGATATGATTTAATATCGTAATCCTTTCCCTCATAATCCTCCTCGCCGCACGTCCACAGTTCTTCAAAACCATCAAGGTCATCCAGCCGCACAAGCCCCAAAAGCTTTTCATCCCACCGTTTCACCCAAGCATCACTGCCGATCTCCTGCGGGTCAAACAAAAAATAATCATGCAATACCGTCACTGCCATTGCCATCATCCGTCCTAAACCAAGCTTTCTGTTCTCTTCGAGATTGCTTTTGCCGAAAAATATTTCCTTTAATCGCTTGCAGCCAAGGAAAAGCTCCTTTCCACGCACAGAAACCATAGCAGGCAGCATAATTGTCCGCAGCGACTCTGCATGCGCAAACGCCCAGTCACCGATTTCTTCTACCGATTCGGGGAGATGAATTTCCTTTAGCGTTTTGCAGCTTAGAAACGCTTTCCGCTCAATCCCTGTAACTGGCATTGTGTCGATAATATCCGGAACTGTGATATTCTCTGCCGTGCCACGGTAGCGCTTGATAGAAATTTTATTATGATTTACAGTATATACAAAAATCCCCTGCTCGGTTACTAATATATGTTCTGTGTTATTTTGCTCTTGATTCATTCAATTCCTCATTTCTTTTAATTATGTTACAATTCACACTCATGCCAGTTTTTATTAACTTATAAGTTACTGAGGTGTGAATTATAACAGATTTTGCACACAAAATGCTAAAGTAAAAAGCGAAAGCTTTTAGCATTTTGACGCATGATTCCCACTACTTTGGCATGGGGGTGAAAAGTAACTCAATTATAACTATCCTTATATTATCATGCTGAAAATGTATTTTCAATACAGGAAATTTGCAATAAAATGGTTTTAAAAATATTTTCGGGAACTTTTTTGACTTCTTATTTCTCTAATAATTGAAATCCAAAGAGGAAAGGAGATGAAATAATGGATAAAGAAGCATTTGCAAATGTTGTGCTTTCTTCAACAGACAGTCTTTATCGTATATCCAAAAGTATTTTAAAAAACGATACCGACTGTGAAGATGCCGTGCAGGAGGCGATCGCTATAGGCTTTAGCAAATTAGGCACGCTACGGCAGGACGCATATGCGAAGACTTGGCTGACTAGAATATTAATCCACGAATGCTACGGCTTACTAAAAAAGAGGGAAAAAACCATTTCTATACTGGCAGAACCGGATAATGCAGATTATAGCCACAGCGATTATTCGGAATTATATGATGCACTAAGCACACTAAAAAAAGAACTGCGCCTAACCCTTGTTCTGTATTATATCGAGGGTTATTCTATTCAGGAAATTGCCAAAATTATACGCATTCCAACTGGAACTGTCAAGAGCCGCCTAAGCCGCGCACGCAAAGCCCTTCGCTGTATTATGGAAAGCAGACATTATAAGAAGGAGGAAAATTATGAAAACTGACTACGAAGATATTGCAGCAGAATTAAACAGAAGCTTTCCCAAAACGCCAAAAAAATTTCAACAAATTGTGTCCAAGGAGGTTTGTGCACAGATGAATCCCAAACTAAATAAAACGAAGAAAAGAAAGCCAAAAAAATTTAAGGTATTGCTGCCAATTGCCGCCTGTCTGGTTTTGGCTGGAAGTACCGTGGCGGCTTCCAATCTGCCAGTCTTTCAAAACTGGCTTAACGGACTAGGAATCAACGCCCAAACTGCAGAGGAATCCATTATTCGCAGCGAAGAATCATCTGGAGCAATTATTATGGAATCCATTGCAGAATTGAAAACCACCAACGTTAACACACAAGAATCGCCACTCTTTCAAGTTACAGATGTTTACTATGACGGTTCTACCCTAATGTTTTGGGCGCGCCCCCAAAATGATTACTTTGATTTAAGTGATCATGTATATATCAATGGCATTGACAGCCGTCTTGAATATGTTGTTGAAACAGAAGAAGGCAGTGGTATTTATGAGTGCAAGGTTTCCATACTGAACCAAGAACTGCAAAAATCTGACACAGAAGTCATAAATATTAAAGTAGGCGTGTATACTTCCCCAAGCAGCAAATCGGACTATTCATTCACAGTGGAATCCGATAAACTTGGTACTGCATCACAAAATACTGGAGCTGTGTCTGGTCTGGATTTTGGACAAATTACTTCTTATCATGTAACTGTTTCTCCCTCGGTAATCAATCTGCATTTGGATTGGGAAATACGCGACGAAAACATGGTAAAGATTCTCCAATGGGGCGATTATATTCTAGAGGATGCATCCGGAAAGCGACTTAGCAATGCTGAGTGGATGCGCTCTGCTGGATGTTCGGAATTAGAGTATCATGAAGCTGACGGAATTACTGCCTTTTCACAGGATTTGGAAATTATAGGATTTGACGCATCATCTCCAACACTAACATTGATTCCTGTACGCGTTGAGTGGAATGCCGACGGAAGCAAGATTCCAGATTCAGATGAAGTTCTGGAAAATTATGCAATTACAATTGATTTAGGCAATTAGCAATTATAAGATGCCTTGCTTTAAAAAAGGAGGCGTATATAATAATAAACAAAGGACTGTCGCATTAAAGGAAACAAATACAAGATTTTAAAATACTGTATTGTGTTTTATTCTGTATCTTGTATACTCAAAGCTTATAGCGACAGCCCCTTTATACTAAGGAACTGTCACAAAATAACTTACCATATTTCTTGTCTTTTTCTCTGCTATCACCGCTAAAAAATCAGTTACATAGCCCGCTATGCGCCTGATTTTTTAGCGGCACTATCAAAGAAAAATTCTGCGGACTACTGGTAAGTTATTCCGTGACAGTTCCTAAGCGTCGAAAAGACTAACGCTAGGTATAACGATATGCACACAACCATGCATAAGAAAATTACTGCTTTGTAGCGTAAGACCGATGCAACTGGAGCTGTCGCATTAAGACAAACAAATACAAGATAGTCTAACACTGTGCTAAGATTTATACCATATCTGGTATTATCAAAGATTATTGCAACAGCCCCAGTATACATACGTATACTTACCCAGAGAAAATATGCCATAAAAGCAACGCACAGGTCACGTGACGAGTTGTGAAGATAAATCTTCTCATCCCACTCCCTCCCAACTATCCCCCAAAACACTTCCTCTACAACGCCAGCCGCTCAATCTCCTGCAGAATATCATCCTGCCGCTCACCCAGCATTAAATCTTCATTATGTCGCTGGTAATCGGCACTGCCATACGTTCCGATAAAGCGCGCGCTGTAAGTGTTAACTGTAAGTTCCGTGACCAGTACGGTCATTTCATTTCCGTCCATAAATGCCACTTCACTAAACGCAAATACATTGTGCAGACGGGACTGAATTTTCTCATTCTCCGCTTTCATTGCGGCAACCTCTTTGTCGAAAGCTGCCTTTAACAAAGCAAATGCACTGGCATCTTCCTTATTTTTATCGTTTTCGCCTAAAGAACTGCTATTTGTCTGTTCTGTGCCACCTTCCAGACGAAACTGTTTTTCCCTTGCTTCAAGAAATTGCACAATGGTACGGCTTTTGCGCTTTTCCTCTGTAGACAACGTGCCTGCCATTGCCATAGACTCCAATAATTGATTGCGAACCTCTATCTGCTGGTGTATAAGTGTTAATACATCTTTCCCAGTTTTCTCAGCAGCAGTCCGTATAGCTTTAAGAATGCGCATTAATTCAGTTAAATAATCTGCTGTTTCCAAATTTTCCTTCATTTCGCTTTCTAGCTTATCTAACACCATGCCAAGCAGCGAAAGGCGTTCATCAAACTTCGCAATGCGTGCACGTTCCACAACCTGCGCGGAATTAGTGCCATCCAGAATTTCTTCCACTTTATAGTCTTTTTTATACTTATTA
>CBCOYO010000013.1:0-38812 GCA_965114465.1 uncultured Lachnospiraceae bacterium | reverse complement strand
TTTTGTCAGGGACGTAACCCAAATATAGGTTTCGCTATCCAATTCTCTTGTTACTAAAATTTGCATGGGAAATAACATACCATTAATACGGTAAATTCCGTTTGATCTTCGGGTAACAGTATATTTTTCTTCTAACTGTTTTAGGAGTTTTATCGGTTTATTTTCTCGAACAAGAGAAATCGTGGTATTTGTATCATAAATATTTTCAATACCTGATTCATCAGCTTTATATAAGCAGGCGTAAGACAATGCCTTATAGAAAGTCCCAATATTAATATCATCCCCCGGAGATTTATATTCAAAGATATTATTTCCTAGAAAAAAATCTCCAATCTCGTTTTTAATAATGATATCTGCTTTCTTTTTAATAACTAATAAATCAATTTTAAGTGGCATTTTACTCAGATTATGTTCCCGTTCATAAATTAAATATTTTTTGTACTTCCGCAGTTCCAATTCCACAGCAGAACAAAATGCAGGATGCCATTGTATATTTTCTGCAATTTCCAAATTGTAATGTGTTCCTCTCTTTTTTATATCAGTATAGCATATAATATATGGAAGCGCAATAAATGTTCCATACAATAAATTACCCTAAAATTTCCATTTATTTTCCTAATTTTCTTTTTTGTATCTAATTATTCCTGTATATTTATTTACAAGCATATGCTAAACTGATTTTCAAATAGTGATAGGTAAAAGATACCGTAAATATATAATGAATAATGCGCGGCAGGCTGCCGGAAAATACAGATTGCCCATGATATATTGTTGAATGTGTAAATGATTCAAATAATTCAATATATTGGATGTATTGCATTATTCTTGGACAAGTCCATTATATTTATTGGCATAAGGGAGGAAAAAATGCAGCAAATACCATATAAATACAGCAACCTTCCCATTCCGGGCGGGGGATATGTAACAGGATTTCTATATCATAAAAGGCAGAAGGATGTGCTCTATGCGCGGACGGATATTGGCGGGACATATCGTTTTGATGCAGAAGAGCAGCGCTGGATCAGCCTGATTCCGCATGTAACAATGGAAGATTTAAGTGAAACCTTTCCAATATCATTGGCACTAGATGATAACAAGCTGAATATGCTTTATATAGCCTGCGGTGTAAATACAGAACAATCCGGTGTATTGGCAATATCCGATGATTACGGTGAGAACTTTCGGTATGAGAAAATTCCGGTGCTGATACATGGGAATTTAAACGGGCGCGGTACAGGAGAACGTTTAGCGGTGGATAAACAAAATCCACAGAAATTGTATTATGCAAGTCAGCAGGAAGGGCTATGGGTAAGTGCAGACACTGGAAAGCATTGGGAGAAACTGACTGCATTGCCGGAAAAATATCTAAGCTTTGTAACGCAGGTGGGAACAGCGCTTATTGCTGCAACAGCAGGTGTTACGACGATGAACTGTGAAAAGGATATGCGTGGGCATAGCTTATATGTTTCTTACGATAATGGAAAAAGTTTTGAAAAACTTCCGCAGCCAGAGAGCAGAAATATAGAAGGATGCAGGCTCAATGGGCTGGTGGCGCAGCGTTGCGATATGGATGAAAAATATCTGTATGTGACATTTGCGTCTACTGGACGGCGTTCTTATATCTTGGAAAATGGTTATAGCTGTGATTCCGGGGATACCATTGACGGCAGGATTGTGCGTTATCCGATTAATGCGGACGGCACGATCGGCGCATTTACAGAGATTACGCCCGGTGCGGCAAGTCCTGTACAGGGTGTTGGTCAGGAGCATTTGGAAAAAGGAGCAGCACTGGAATATGGCTTTTCTGGGATTAGTGTTTCAATGCAGACACCGGGGATGTTGGTATGTACAACAATTGTAAAAGATGACGGTGATAGTGTATTTCGTTCTTATGATTATGGAGAGAGCTGGCAGCAGGTGCTGTATGATTTGCAAGAAGGAAAAATATCGTTCCGTGCACCCTATATGCGACCAGAATGCAACGGCGGGCACTCGTTAATTCATTGGTTGAGCGATATGAAATTAAATCCATTTGACGATAACGAAGCATGGTTTAATTCGGGAACAGGTGTTTTTAGAAGCATCAATATAAAAGATGAAAACACTTGTTGTTTTACTGATTGGTGCGATGGTATTGAGGAAACGGTGCATTTGAATGTATATGGAATGCCAAGCGGTGAAGTACAGGTAATTGATATTTTGGGCGACTTGGGAGGCTTTGCGTTTACGGATTTGGATAAGCCTTGTGGCAATTCGTTTGCGGATAGCGAAGGAAACCGTTATATTACTTGTATCAATGCGGATTTTTCAGATGAAAATCCACAGCACTTAATTGTTACGCCGCGCGGTAATTGGAAAGGCAAGACAAAAGGCGGTTTGATTTTATCGCACAATCAAGGAAAAACATTTACGCGTTTAAAAATGCCATATGGGTTAACCGCAGAATTGGATGAAGCGTTTCATCAGATCGAATGTCCGAATGTCAATTCTGGCTGGGTAGCAATGTCACCTGATGCAAGGAATATTGTGTGGGCAGTTGCCAAAGGTGATGAACTTCCTGTAAACAGGTTGATTGTAAGTAATGACATGGGTGTCAGCTTTTCGTTGTGTAAGATATACAATAAGGCAGGCAAACCCAAGATTAGCGGCAAAATCAAGGTATTTTCGGATAGAATCCACAATAATTTGTTCTATGCATTTGGCGAGAACTCGGATTTTTATATTAGTAAGGACTGTGGAAAGACATATTTTGAATATAACCTTCCCAGTGATTTTCCGGTGATCGATTTTGGTTTGATTGATTGCAGAAATAAAACAGAAGTGCGCGGTGAGAGCGGAAAAAGTGGTGTTTTTTATATGGCGTTAAATCAAGGCGGTTTGTGGAAACTGACCTATCAGGTAGAAAATGACAGCGTAGATGCAGTGCGTTTAAGTCCGCAAGGCACAGTTGCATATCGAATGGGATTGGGACTTGGCGCGCCAGACGCGGACTATTTTAAGGATCGGAAAGCAATATACTTTAACGGAATCCTAGATGAGGAATATGGTTTCTACAGGACTTTTGACGAAGGAAGAAGCTATGAGAGGATTAATACAGAGAAACAAATGTTTGGAGAAATAAATAGTATTGATGGGGATTGCCGTGTATTCGGCAGATTTTATCTTGCAACGGGTTCTAATGGTGTAAAATATGGAGAGCCAATTGGTGATGCTGTTATTGGCAGCTAATTGGAGATGGTATAATTAAGTAAAATAGAGTATCAAAAACAGAATCGTTTGGAAAGGAGCAGAACAGATGCATATTTATCAAGAAGGAAAAAAGCTGGTGATTGCGGATGGAAAAGGGTTTGTGTGGATCGAGCCGTGGGGAGCTAATTCGTTGCGTGTGCGCATGAGTCCTATGCCGCAAATGGACACAAATGATTGGGCACTGACAGAGCAGATGGAGGATATTACACCAGAAATTCGTTTTGAAACGGTGGATGTAACCGATCCGTGGTATCGCGGTGAAGAATATGCAAAATATCATCAGACTGCTGTTCGGGCAGAATTGACAAACGGAAAGATTACGGCAAAGGTTTCGCATGAGGGGTGGATATCTTTTTACAATCAAAAGGGAGAACTTTTAACGGAGGAGTATTGGCGCACACGCGACAGAATTAATCGTTATTGCGTGCCGCTTCGCGTGACAGCGAGAGAATTAAAACCCATTTGTGGTACAACAGACTATGAATTGACAGCGCGGTTTGAGGCGTTTGATGATGAAAAAATATTCGGTATGGGGCAGTATCAGGAGAAGCATTTGAATAAAAAGGGTGCGGTCTTGGAACTTGCGCACCGCAATTCACAGGCAAGTGTGCCATTTTATGTATCCAATAGGGGGTATGGTTTCTTTTGGAATAATCCAGCAATTGGGACAGCCACATTTGGAACTAATAAAACGGAATGGTATGCGAAAAGTACGAAAAAACTAGATTATTTTATTACCGCAGGAGAATCGCCGGCTGAAATAGAGGCGCAGTATTCCCTTGCGACAGGGCGCACGCCGATGATGCCGGAATATGGGCTTGGCTATTGGCAGTGCAAACTGCGTTATCGTACACAGGAAGAATTGTTGGCAGTGGCAAGAGAACATAAGAAACGTGGGCTTCCTATGGATGCCATTGTAATTGACTTCTTTCATTGGACTATGCAGGGCGATTTCCAGTTTGAGCCGTTGGATTGGCCAGATCCGCAGGCAATGGTGCAGGAGTTAAAGGAACTAGGGATTGAAACGGTGGTTTCCGTTTGGCCGACGGTGGATGAGCGCAGCAAGAATTTTGGTAAAATGAGCGATATGGGTTATCTGGTCAATGCAGACCGCGGCAATCAGAATCATATGACATGGATGGGGAATACCGTGTTCTATGATGCGACACATCCCGGTGCGCAGCATTATGTATGGGAGCGTTGTAAGGAGAATTATTATCAGTATGGCATCCGCTGCTTCTGGCTTGATGAAGCAGAACCAGAATACGGGCCATATGACTTTGACAACTATCGGTACTATGCAGGCCCGGCGCTGCAATGCAGCAATATTTACCCTGTAGGCTATGCAAAGGGATTTTATGATGGGCTGAAGGCAGAGGGCGAAAAAGATATTTTAAGTTTAGTGCGCTGTGCATGGGCAGGAAGCCAGAAATATGGTGTCCTTACATGGTCAGGGGATATCTATTCGTCATTCCGCTCCATGCGGGAGCAGCTACAGGCAGGCTTAAATATGAGTATGGCAGGGATTCCTTGGTGGACATCTGATATTGGTGGTTTCTTGGGAGGTGATATCCGTGAAGCTTCCTTCCGTGAACTTTTGGTACGCTGGTTTGCATGGGGTGCTTTTTGTCCAGTATTTCGTATGCATGGAGAGCGTTCTCCGTGGTATGAACGAGAGCAGGAATTCCGTAATGGTGTGCGGCAGTTAACAAGTGGTCAGGATAATGAGGTGTGGAGCTTCGGTGAGGACAATTATCCAATTTTAACGAAATATCTCTTTATTCGTGAGCGCCTTCGCCCTTATATTCGTGAATGTATGAAGGCGGCAAGTGAAACCGGCGCACCTGTTATGCGTCCGTTGTTCTTTGATTTCCCGGAGGATTCACAGTGCTGGGAAGTGGAGGACAGCTATATGTTTGGGCCGGATCTGCTGGTTTCTCCTGTAATGGAGGCGGGCGCAGAAACCAGAATTGTCTATCTGCCAAAAGGGGCAAAGTGGAAAGATGCTTATACAAAAAAAGTTTACGAGGGCGGACAGACTGTTACAGTTCCAGCACCGATAGATGTGATTCCGGTAATGGTGCGTGATGGGAAGGAATATGTGATTTATGAGTAGGCATTGAATACTGCACAATGAAAAGACTTGTTGCGCACGCCGCAAAGGAGCAATTTCCCTTTGTGCGGCTGTGTGCATATGGTTATATTTTGTTATATTTAGCGTCAGTCTTTTCGATGCTTAGTATAATTCCTTTTGTGCTATAATTGGATAAACAAGAATAGAATATAGATATTGTATTGTATATGGGGCTGTTGGAAATACGGTTATTTCTTTAATATATCATGTGATTTATTTAATATCTCACTATGTGATATTTAGGGGAATTTATTTCCAACAGCTTTTTATGCCCAGCTCTGTGTCTAGCGTGGGTAGGCAACTCTGTTTCGCTTTTCTGCTTGATTTTTAAAGTTTAATCCGAAATTTCCAAAGATTGACAATACCAATAAAATCGAATACAATAGACGTATTAAAATGAAAAATAATAAAAACATAAAAATAAAAGCATAAAAATAAAAGCATAAGGATTTCAGTGGCTGATATAATATAATGATAGGATTCATTTGAATTGGAGGGAACAAGATGCCAAAAACCATACTGGAACTAACGGGCATTACAAAACGTTTTTTGGATAAAGAAAGCAGCGTAAGCGAGGTGCTCACAGGCATTAACCTATCCATTCACGAGGGTGAGTTTGTTACGCTGCTAGGGGCATCCGGCTGTGGGAAAACGACACTCTTGCGTATTATTGCTGGATTGGAATATCCTGATGCTGGCAGGGTAATTTTGTCAGGGGAGGATATTACCGATAAAGAACCATACCTTAGAAATGTCAATATGGTGTTCCAAAATTATGCGTTGTTTCCGCATATGACTGTGGCGGACAATATTGCTTATGGCTTAAAGCTGAAAAAAGTTGATAAGGTACAGCGCAGACAGCGTGTGGAGGAAATGCTTTCCTTAGTTCAGCTTGAGGGTTTTGGAAGTCGCACACCTGATAAACTTTCGGGTGGTCAGAAACAGCGCGTTGCAATTGCGCGGGCGATTGTAAATAAACCCAAAGTGCTTTTGCTGGATGAACCACTTGGTGCGCTTGACTTAAAACTGCGCCGTCAGATGCAGCAGGAACTGAAACGGCTACAGAAACGTTTGGGAATTACATTTATTTATATTACACACGATCAAGAGGAAGCGATCAATATGTCGGATCGAATTGGTGTAATGAATAACGGTGTATTGGAGCAGGTTGGCACGCCTAATGAAGTATATTATCATCCAAAGACCAGTTATGTCGCAGGTTTTGTCGGCGATGCGAATCTGTTGATAAAAGACGGAGAAACATATGCCTTGCGCATGGAAAATGTGCTGTTGCAACAAGATATTGAGGAACTTGAAAAGCATAAGACGTCTGTGGATATTCGTGCATCTGAGGTTACACCGGAAGACGATTGTGATTTTGTAAGCTGTTCTGCTGTGGTATTGGAGAAAAGTTATGCTGGAGGACAGTTAAAGTTGCTGTTGGCGCTTGAGGACGGGCAACAGATTACGGCAAGCCGCTTTGGAATTGATTATAATTTGCAAGTGGGGGAACATACAATCGTTGGTTGGAAAGAGAACAATGCAGTTAAGGTGGCAGATAATGGAAAATAAGCAGAAAAAGAAAAGTGTATCCTTGTTGGTGCCAATTTATATTTTTACCATATTGTTTGTATTCTTTCCTATTATATATATGTTTTTTGTCAGTTTTATGTCACGAGCAGAAGTATGGGGCTTTGATATGCAGTTTACCTTTGCAAACTATATCCGCATTTTAGAGCCTATTTATCTAAAGACATTTCTGCGGTCTTTGCAGCTTGCCTTTACCACAACGATTCTGGTAATTTTCATTGGTTATCCATTTGGGTATTTTATGGGAAAGTTAAGCGCAAAATGGAAAGCGCGCATGATGCTGCTGATTATGATACCGTTTTGGACGAGTTCGTTAATCCGTTTAAATGGTTGGATAATTGTATTCCAATCAAATGGAGTGTTGGATAAAATTTTAATGGGGCTTGGTATCACTACCGATCCGTTAAAACTGCTGTATTCTTATCCGGCGGTATTATTTGGAATGGTATATGCATTATGCCCTTTTATGATATTATCTGTATATTCCAGCGTAGAAAAAATGGATTGGGGGCTTGTGGAGGCGGCATTGGATTTAGGTGCAGGCAGAGCGAGAGCATTTTGGGATATTACGCTGAAAATAACGATGCCGGGACTTCTATCAGGAGTCGTGTTAACGTTTATCCCATCAATGGGGCTGTTTTTTGTGGCGGATATTTTGGGCGGCAGCAAGGTAGTGCTTGTAGGAAATGTTATACAGGAGCAGCTTACAAAGGGCAGAAATATCCCGTTTGCGGCAGCACTCTCCGTGATTTTAATGATAATGACGTCGCTGATTATAGCACTGTATCGGCGTATTGCCAATACAGGGAAAATAGAAGGAATTTTTTAAGGCAGCAGTATATTCGTGTTCCTGTGTCTATCACAGTAATGAAATTACAGTAATGAAATCACAGTAGTGAAATCACAGTAGTGAAATCACAGTAATGAAATCACAGTAGTGAAATCACAGTAATGAAATCACTGTAGTGAAGAGCAATTGATACTGGCAAGATGGTGCATTTTAGGAGGTGCTTATGCGCAGAGCAGGGAAATCTGGTATTTTTTCCAAAATATATTTGGCGTTTATTGTGGCGCTAATGTATATCCCCGTGATTTTAACGGTTATATATTCGTTTAATGCCAATAAATCACCGACAGTCTGGGGCGGTTTCTCTATGAAATGGTATGAAGAACTTGCAGGCGACAGAAGTATTCGGGAAGCGTTGGGAAACAGCCTTTTACTTGCATTTGGAAGCTGCTTTTTTGCAATTCTTATTGGAACAAGCGGAGCACTTGGAATGCGTGGCAGACAGTCAAAGTTTGACGGTGTAATTGCCTATCTTTCTACTCTGCCGATAATGATACCAGAAATTATATTAGGTATGGTGTTTTTGGGTGTGTTTTCGTTTATGAATCTGCCGTTTGGAATGCTAACGTTAATGATTGCGCATACGGCATTTTGCATTCCTTATGTATTTATGATGGTGCGCGCAAGATTAGAAGGTATGGATAAAAACTTGGAGGAAGCTGCACTGGATTTGGGTGCAAGACCCTTTGCTGTGTTCCGTGATATTACAGTTCCGGCAATACTTCCGGCGATTTTATCTGGTGCGTTATTGTCTTTTGCTATGTCTTTTGATGATGTGGTAATTAGTATTTTTGTCACTGGGGCAAGAACAAACACGTTGGCGATTAAGATTTACACTAAATTAAAAACAGGTGTTACACCTGAGATAAACGCACTGGCAACTGTATTACTGATTGTTACAGCGGCAGTGATTTTGCTATCAAGAGGTTTTGGACGACACAAAGAGAAATCACAGGAAATAGAAACACCTTGAAAATGCTGCGAAACCTGATATAATAAATAAAAAAACAAAAAGGGAGGCATATATGGAATTTCGGGAACGCAAAAGATGGGTCTTTTTTGGACTTCCGTTTACCTTTACGGTTTATACGATTAAAGAAGATGTAATTACTGTAAATACAGGCATCCTCAATCGGGAAGAAAATGACTGTTATATGTATAAGGTACAGGATGTTACCTTAAAAACATCCTTATTTGAGCGGATATTTGGATTAGGAACAATTGTTTGCTATACAGGCGATACCACCAGTCCGCAGCTTGTAATAGAGCATGTAAAAAAGCCGCGGGAAATCAAACAGTTTATCTTGGAACAGTCAGAGATTGCAAGGAGAAAACGGCTTACTATGAATATGCTGGATATCGGTGCAGAGGGTGAGCTGGATACATAATAAAATATAGTATGCCGCAGCGGCGCTGGCACTAAAAGAACCATTATACGTCGCTGCGTGGTGTAAGGATACGTTCGAACAACAGTCCCGCCGCAAACCAAAAGGGTAGAAAATCCAAGCGAATCAACCCTTTAATATGCCATTTATGGCGGCTGTAGTTCCACGGGCAGAGGGAGCGCCCGCATAGAAACTTTCCGCTGAGATATTCTCCGGCAAAGATGCACAAGGCATAGATAATTCCTCTGACAATAACGGAGCATTTCCGAATTAGCCGAAACAACGGCTGGAAAAGCGCTGCGCAGCCATAAATGGGGAACATCCACAGAGAAGTATGCCCGACAAGCTGCATCTCCCGCCGGCGCAGTGCACCTAATGCAGTAAATAAGATTTCAAGACACCAGCCTGTGATGCCGCAGCGGAAAAAGTTTGATATAAAACGATTAGGAATGATTGAAGTTTTCATGCTATTAGCATAACCAATCATTCCTTTTTTATTCCAATTTTGTTAAATTTTGTTTAGTTAAATTTTGTTTAGTTAAATTTTGTTTAGTTAAATTTTGTTTAGTTAATTTTTGTTTTGTTAATTTTTATTTTAATAAATTTTGTTGTGATAAATTTTTATTTTTTATTTGGAGTCATTGCCTCTGCTGCTGCAGTTGCTGCCGCCTCAAAAGTAGTAACATTGACAGCGCCATTGACCGGTGTTTTATAGACGGGAATGGTGCTTCCAAAACCGTTAAAATACACAAAGTTTGAAGTGACATGAATGGCGTTGTATGCACCCTCGGAAACAACTTCCATATGAGAACCATCTTTATAAACCCTCTTTAACTGTGGTGTTTTTCCGGCTGTTTGATAATATATGTAATTACCATCTGTAACATTGAGCATATCAGTCCATTCTGTGTCTAATGTGGTGCGGGTGCCATTGTAGAGATTTACGCATACAAGGGCATAACCATTGTGCACATCAATTCCATAGACAGAACTACCATCGACAATTGGCATATAGATATCATCAATTAATGCCTGCCGTGTTAAGCCCGTTTCGGGAGTAAATGCCATTAAATGCTGATCGTCTGTATTGTTAGCATAATATAATGTAGAATCGTATACACAAGTAGGAAGAACATCAAAGTTAAAAACGACTTCCTTATTTTCCCCGTCAATATCAATTTTATTTGTAGTAGCATCATTCTCAATACAAGAATAATATAGTGCGTTGTCTATCAGTACAACATTTTTCCCAAAAATGCGGTCAAGGCAGGCGAGTTTCTTAGGGTTTTCCTTTTCTGCACGATATATGCCGGTGGTGTTGACAACATAGCCTAAACCGGTGCCGCTTCCAGAACCTTGCTGATAGTAATAGAGATACTTACCGTCAGCATTAATGCTTGCAGTTTGAGAGGCAATCAGCCTTTTCATCTCTGATTCGTCTGGACGCATACGGTAGAGTGCATTGTTGTCATAGGCGTTGGCAAAGTATACATAACCATCATTCTCACAGAATATTCCGCCGTTATACAAGTTTCCAGAAGTGTTGCCCACTGTTCCCGAAGGGTTTTTAGGTACACGGTTGTTTATGCGGGATACAATATGGAATGAAATAGCCAGTGCCAAAATACATAAAATAGAACCAACAGCGAAAATTTTACTTTTCATAAAAATCCTCCATCCAATCTTATTGCACTTGTGAAATTTTTAAGGAACAAGTACTAACTCTATTATAGATGAAAAACAGAGAAATGAAAAGATTCTATATTATTTTTTTTACAAAGTGTATCAGGTGTGTTATACTGGAAAAAAGCGATCAAAAAGTTGGAGGAAAAATGCATGGATTTAGCAGAATTAAGAAACAGACTCGACGATATCGACCGCCAGATTGTTGAATTGTACGAGCAGAGGATGGAGATATGCGGGGAGGTAGCCGCGTATAAATTGGAAACGGGGAAACGTGTATTCGATAAGGAAAGAGAGCAGCAAAAATTAAGCGCTGTGAGTGCGATGACGCATAATGCATTGAATGCGCAGGGCATACGAGAATTGTATGAACAGATTATGGCAATCAGCAGGAAACTGCAGTATCAAATGCTGGCAGAGCATGGTGCGGGAGAGAAGCTTTCCTTTATTGAAATGGGAGAAATCGACTGCAAAAAATGCAGGGTAGTATTTCAAGGCGCGGAGGGTGCTTATTCGCAGGCGGCTATGATGCAGTATTTCGGCGAAGAAGTTAATAGCTTTCATGTGGATACTTTTCGGGATGCAATGCTTGCGATAGACGAGGGAAGCGCAGATTTTGCAGTGCTGCCAATAGAAAATTCCTCAGCAGGAGTTGTCAGTGAGATTTATGATTTGCTTGTCGAGTTTGAAAACTATATTGTCGGGGAGCAGATTATCCAGATTGAACATTGTCTTTTGGCAGCAGAGGGAACGAAAAAGGAGGAGATAAAGACCGTTTATTCTCATCCGCAGTCTTTAATGCAGAGCGCGCAGTATCTTCAAGATAAGGGCTGGCAGCAGATTAGTATGAAGAACAATGCGTTTGCAGCAAAGAAAGTCGCTGATGAAAATGATCCTACACAGGCAGCGATTGCCAGCGAAACGGCAGCAAAGGTTTACGGGCTTACGGTTTTGGAGAAGGGGATAAACGATTTAAAACAAAATTCAACACGCTTTATTATTGTGACAAATCAAAAAGTATTTTCTAAGAAAGCGAGTAAAATCAGTCTTTGTTTTGCTTTACAGCATAAGAGCGGCGCGCTGTACCATGCACTTTCCCATTTAATGTACAATGGGCTGAATATGACGAAGATTGAGTCAAGACCGCTCGCAGGCAGAAATTGGGAATACTGGTTTTTCCTTGATTTTGAAGGGAATCTGCAGGATAGCGCGGTGAAAAACGCATTGCGGGGGCTGCGTGAGGAAACTCGCAATATGAAGGTACTAGGGAATTATTGATTATACTGAATGGCAAAAAGATTTGGCGTTCAGTTGCGCCAGACGCACGCCGCAAAGCGGCAATTTTCCTTTGTGCGGCTGTGTGCATATTGTTATACTTAGCGTCAGTCTTTTCGACGCTGAGTATAGAAAGGCAGGGGAATGGTTCATCTTGCCGTATAAGAATGGGGGATTCATATGGCATACAAAACTTTTGCTGCGATTGATGTAGGCTCTTATGAGCTTGCAATGAAGATTTTTGAGATATCAACAAAAAATGGGATTAAGGAAATAGACCATATTCGGCACAGGATAGAATTGGGGACAGACTCTTATCATACAGGGAAAATTAGCAATGAACGGGTGGATGAGCTTTGCAGAATGCTGCGCGAATTTACAGAGATTATGAAATCCTATAAAGTGGATGCATACAAAGCATACGGCACAAGCGCAATTCGGGAAACAAAGAATGCATTGATTCTGCTTGACCAGATACATATGGGAACGGGGATTAAGATAGAAGTGTTAAGCAATTCCGAACAGCGTTTTTTGGATTATAAGTCTGTGGCGGCAAAAGGGCAGGCATTCCAGAATGTAATTGAGAAAAGTACGGCTTTTATCGACATCGGCGGCGGCAGTATTCAGTTATCTTTGTTTGACAAGGATAGTCTGGTGACATCACAAAATATCCGCCCAGGTGTGCTGCGTATGCGGGAAGAACTGGCAAATGTGTCTTATCGCTCCTACCAGCTTGATGAAATCGTGGAGGAGATGATCTGCGACCGTTTGGAGAGCTTCCGCAAAATGTTTATGAGCAATCGGAAGATTCAAAATATTATTTTGGTGGATGATTATGTATCTTTGATTTTGCAGAGGGATTTCTTGGAAACAAAGAAAAAAGGGTATGTGGATGTGCGTACGTTTTTGGAGTTTGTGGATACCTTAAAAAAGAAAAAAGCACGTGAAATTGCGCTTTCTCTTGGACTGGCGCAGGAAAATATTGCGTTGCTGCATTTGTCTGCATTGTTGTTAAAGCATATGATACAAGTGCTTGGCGCGGAAATGCTCTGGGCGCCGGGGGTAAGCATTTGCGATGGTATGGCTTATGAGTATGCAGAAAGAACCAAATTGGTAGCCCCAGAGAAATGTGGTGTGCACAATTTTGAACAGGATATTCTTGCATGTGCAAGAGATATTAACCGCCGTTATCAGGGCAGTGAGGAGCGGACAAGAGAGCGGGAGGAGATTGTTCTAACGATTTTTGACCATATGAAAAAGATACATGGATTGACGAAGCGGGATAGGCTTTTATTGCAGCTTGCGGCGATTTTATGCGAGTGTGGCAGGTATATCAGTCTTGTAAATGTGGCACAAAGTTCTTACAGCATTATATTATCAACAGAAATTATTGGTCTTTCGCACGTGGAGCGGGAGATTGTGGCAAATGTTGTCAAGTATACTGCCGAGGAGTTTGACTATTATGCGACATTGGGGCGAGAGGCGTTTATTGACCGTGAAACGTATCTAAGGATTGCAAAGTTAACAGCGATTATCCGGCTTTCGGCTGGACTGGATATTAGCCATAGAGGAAAATTCCGTCAGATTAAGATTACCAGCAAAGAGAATAAAATGATTCTAACCGTGGAAACAAATGCCGATATGACACTGGAACTTGGCTTGTTTGGAAAGTGTACTACATTGTTTGAGGAAGTATATAATATGAAACCCGTGATGAAACAGAAAAAAATATGACATTAGTATAATATTAGTTAGTATGATATTAGATGGAGGGGAAATTATATGGGAGAGAAGGCTTCCAAGATGGATTATAGCAAGTCCGAATACTACTACAATAGAGAATTAAGCTGGGTAGCGTTTAATCACCGCGTGCTTGGGGAGGCGCGTGACAAGACAATCCCATTGTTTGAGCGGCTGAAATTTTTAAGCATTACGGCGTCGAATTTAGATGAGTTTTTTATGGTGCGTGTGGCGTCGTTAAAGGATATGGTAAGTACGGGATATAAGAAAACAGATATCGCAGGTATGCTGCCAGAACAGCAGTTGGAGGAGGTAAACAAGGCAACACATGACTTGGTAAATATGCAGTATTCAACATACAACAGTTCTCTGCTGCCGCTGCTTGCTGAAAGTGGATTAATCGTTGTGGAAAAACATGAGGATTTGACAAAAGAGGACTGTGCATATGTAGACCGCTTTTTTCAAGATAATGTTTATCCTGTGTTAACGCCAATGGCGGTAGATTCCTCACGTCCGTTTCCGCTGATTCGCAATAAGTCGCTGAACTTAGGCGCATTGGTTTCACGAAAAACAGAAAAAGGACGGAAACTGTTGTTTCACAAGAAATCCGCCGCAGGAAAAGAACTGGAATTTGCAACCGTCCAAGTGCCCAGTGTGATTCCGCGGATTGTTTCCCTGCCCAATGCGGAGGATGGTAAAAAACGTGTGATTTTATTGGAGCAGATTATTGAACGCAATATGAATCAACTCTTTTTAAACTACAACATTGAGTGTGCTTTTCCGTTTCGGATTATGCGCAACGCGGATTTCTATATTGAGGAAGAAGAAACGGATGACTTGCTCAAGGAAATGGAAAAGCAGCTAAAGAAAAGACAGTGGGGACAGGCGATCCGCCTTGAGGTGGAAGAACATATTGACCAGCGGCTTTTGGATATTATTAAAAAGGAACTTGCCATTGAAGAATGTGATATATATTATATAGCAGGGCCGCTCGATTTAACATTTTTAATGAAAATGTATAGTCTTTCTGGCTTTGATGATTTAAAAAACAAGCCATATATTCCTCAGCCTGTGGAAGAACTTGTAGCAGCTTCGGATATTTTCGAGGAAATTCGTAAACATGATATTTTGCTGCATCATCCATATCAGACATTTACGCCGGTTGTGGACTTTATTAAACAGGCGTCCCGTGATCCGGATGTGCTTGCGATTAAGCAGACATTGTACCGTGTCAGCGGCAATTCGCCGATTATCGCAGCGCTTGCACAGGCAGCAGAAAATGGCAAGCAGGTTTCTGTATTGGTAGAATTAAAAGCGCGTTTTGATGAAGAAAACAATATTGTGTGGGCGAAAAAGCTGGAAAAAGCTGGCTGCCATGTAATTTATGGACTTGTCGGGTTAAAGACTCACTGCAAAATTACGCTGGTAGTGCGGCGTGAGGAGGAAGGTATTCGGCGATATGTGCATCTTGGAACTGGAAATTATAATGATGCAACAGCAAAGCTTTATACCGATCTGGGAATTTTAACATGCAACGAGGCAATTGGTGAGGATGCAACGGCAGTTTTCAATATGCTTTCTGGTTATTCAGAGCCGCTTGGCTGGAATCATCTGGCATTAGCGCCGCTATGGCTAAAAGATAAGTTTTTATATTTGATTAACCGTGAAAAAGAAAATGCTATCAACAAACGTCCGGCACGGATTGTGGCGAAAATGAATTCGCTGTGTGATCCCGACATTATTAAGGCATTGTATGAAGCGGCGGCAGAAGGCGTGCAAATTGAACTGATTGTTCGCGGGATTTGCTGTCTGCGAATTGGCGTTGCAGGAACAAACGACAATATTACTGTGCGTTCTATAGTAGGAAATTTCTTGGAGCACGCAAGAATTTTTTACTTTGAAAATGCTGGAAATCCGGAGTTTTATATGGGAAGCGCTGACTGGATGCCAAGAAACCTTGAACGCAGAGTTGAGATTTTATTTCCTGTATTAAATCCTGAACTAAAAGAAAAAGTATGGCATATTTTGGAAAATCAGCTAAAGGACACACAGAAGGCGCATGTTCTAAAACCTGACGGAACATATGAAAAGGTCGATAAATCCGAAAAAGAACTTTGGAACGCACAGGAGGAGTTTTGTAAGGAGTATATGGCAGTTGCGGCAAAAATGAAAAAAGAACAGTCGCTTGCAAGAACGTTTAAGCCAGAATATAGTCAATCCTAAAGAAAAATTTTAATATAGAAGGGAGCATATTTTCCGTGATAAAATATATATTGGCATCAGGATCTCCTAGACGCAAAGAGTTGCTAGAGCAGATAGGGCTTTCATTTACCGTATTGGTGGCGCATGGGGAAGAAGTGATTACCAAGGAAACGCCGTGGGAAATTGTAGAGGAACTTTCTTATATAAAAGCAAATGCTGTAACGGCTGAAAAAGCAGCAGAGATAGCAACTGCTTTTGCGGAAACCGTAGAAGCGGAAAAAACAGATGATAGGGCAAATGACAGCATTGTTATTATCGGAGCAGATACCATTGTTGCCTATGGGAATGAAATTATGGGGAAGCCCAAAGATAGGGAAGATGCTGTAAGGATGCTGACGCTATTGCAAAATAATACGCACCAAGTATATACAGGCGTTACTTTGGTAATCCTTGATAATGGTGAAAAGAAAACGATTTCCTTTTATGAGAAAACGGATGTAACCATGTACCCAATGACCACAGAGCAGATTGCAGCGTATGTGGCGACCGGCGAGCCTATGGACAAGGCGGGTGCTTATGCGATACAGGGAAAATGCGCCGCTTATATCAAAGGGATTAATGGGGATTACAATAATGTAGTGGGACTGCCAGTTGCACGATTCATTCATGAGTTAATCGAATTACAGTTCCCCTTTGTCTAATTATATACGAAATCCCTTTAATATTGTGATAAAAGGGTTTACAAACTGATAAAAGAATGGTTATTATAGTAAAGAAAGAATAATAATACAAATCAAAGGAGAGGATATTATGCACGAATATGATGAAGCAATACTTAAATGTTTTTTGGACAATCAGCTCCAGCTTTTGCCGGAACCAGTAGCGAGCAATATTGATGAGGCGGAGGCATTCCTAGAGGAGTGCGTGGCAGTTGTAGTCGATTCCATTGATGAAGTTTGGGATTACTTTGATGCGCAAGGTGTTGACCTTGAAGGGCAGGAAAAAGAAGAAATTGTGGATGCGCCGGAAGTGTTTGATATCGGGGACGGAAGATATCTGATTGTCGAAAGTTAAAGTCTAACGAAATAAGAAAAGGAAAAGAATAGTGGAAAGAGTATCAAATATATCGGTATGGCAGCTTCGGCTGTTTGAAGGGTTTGACAGAGATATTATGGTAATGCAGCGTGACGAGGAGGAAGTCTTTGACGAGGCGCTTCACGTATTTTTTGAAAAGGATTACTATCATATTTATGTCACAAAGGCGTCGAAATATGGCACGCATCGCTACGCCTATCATGAGGATAAATTGGGCGAGGTGGTCAATCAGGTTTTTGAGGAAAATATCAAAGGTCTGGTGCTGCATATCCGCGCGAATGAGGAATCGCCGAAAGATGCATTGTGTGATGAGCGGTATTTGTCGGCGAAGGATTTAATCGGTTTAAAAGATGTGGCAGACAGTTATCACCATTTGTATATGGCTACGATTGAAAGAGGTTCTAAAGAGGAGGCAGTCGCGAAACTATGGACAAAATATGTGTACATAATAGGACAGCTTCCCGAAGTTGGGAAAAAGCCCCCAGAGGGTGAGAAACCAGTTTTTGAATTAATGACGCTGCGGCGCAAAAAGGATGGCAGCACGGCAACAGCAGAGGATTTTGACTATGAGTCATTAAAAATTTTTCTGACAGCAGACAGCGCAATGCGTTTTAATGCGGATAAGAAACCGATTAATAAGTATAAGCTTTCCATGCTTTCCCAGTTGGTGCGCGGCAAACTGCAAATAATTATTGAGCCGCATCGCAATTACTGGTTAGAATACGATCCTGCCGCGATTGATTTAAGCAGGCATTTGAAATTTCCGCACTTTGATGAAGAAACTGTAAAGGCAAGGGTGCGTGCATTTTTTGAAATGGAGCAGGTGTATATTCTGCTTGCGCCGCTCTACAGTGATTACAGAGTAGGACTTGGCAATCCATTTTTAATGAAAGCAGACGAAAAGACGGTGTTGCTCTATCTTTTTGAAAAATATGACGATGCTGTCAGTTATACGCTGCAAAATCCAACATTGCTGCCTGTTCTTGATGGGATATATCCTATCGGCATATTAAACAAAAATAACAGAATGTTGAATCTTCACACAATGATTGCGCTGGCAGATAAAATCGGCGTGACAGGTATACAGTTAGATATGGAATCCATGCAGGCGCTTGGCTGCAAAATGGAGTTTTTTAAAACAGCCTCAGAGAAAGCGTATCAAATCGATCAGCTTCTTACGGAGGAGGAATTAAACCAAGTCCGGCGTATGCAGGATAATGCCCAGCAATACCGTTTTCCGTTAGTTCCATTTTATGATCAAACAAACAATTATGCTGTTAGTGAAGAACGCAAGGCAGAATTAGCGGCACATATGGATCAGGATTTTGATCAAGGCATTACGTATTTAGCAGGGTGCAGTCTTGCAGAAATTATGGTAATGATGCAGCAGGCAGCAGCGCGTTTTGACAAGGCAAGAGCAGAGAAAGATGAGGAACAGCAGAAATTTTACGGGCAGTTAATGAATCGGATAACCATTCCTTTGACAGAGCTGCTTTGTGAACTGCCGTATATCTATACGCTTCGACAGGATAATGGAGAGTTAATGCTAAGAAATCAGCTTCCCTATCTGGTAGTTACCAATCGGTTTGAAGCAGGCAGGCGGGGAGAGGGCAGGCTGTTACCAGTAGGCATTGACAATCCGCAGTTTATGGATAAACTATGCGAAGCGGGCAAGGCGGCAATCTTAACAGATGGCCCGAGTCTGCTCTGTGCTGTTGATACAAACTTAATGCGTGAAGTGGCAAAACAGTGGAAACGATCAGAACCACTGCGCGAGGAATTAATGATTTATTTAACGCAGGGAAGTGGTCTTTCATATGCGGAAGCAGGGTATTACTATCGGCGTTTAAAGTCTGATCAAGGAATTTTTATAGAGTTCGTATCAACTGTCCGAAATGGTGCGTATCCGCCAATGGGAATGATTACGATTAACGGGCATACAGCAAAAGATCTTGCGGAAGCAAAAAACTTGCAGTACTATGAAGCATACAGTGCACTGTTAGCATTAAAAGAAAATCCCGACGAATCCGCAGCAGACAAAGAAGAAGCAGACAAAGAAGTTGATAAGCAAGCGGATCAGGAATCTAGTCAAGACGAAGAAAAGAAAGGGCTTTTTGGCAGACTGTTTAAAAAGTAAAAGAAAGGTTGGGGTAGCAAATTATGCTGCCCCGATTTGCGGAGTGATATGAAAAAGAAACCATTTTTTGCAGCGGGGATAATCTCAGGCGTATTACTAGGATTAACCGCCTGCAGCGCCACGGCAGAATCTGGGCAAACGGAGCAACCCAGTATACAAGAATCTATAGAATCTAAAGAAACCACAGAATCTGGGCAAACGGAGCAATCCAGTATACAGGAATCCACAGAATCCACAGAATCTGGGCAAACGGAGCAACTCAGTGTACAGGAATCTAAAGAATCCATAGAATCGCAGACAGCCACTGCCATAGAAACTGCAGAGGAGGGCGATAGCGAACGCTGTGATAAGGCATTTGGAAGCTATCTTGTGCCGCAGGGCTGGGTAGAAGCGGAAACGTTCTCTACAAAAGATAAGTTTTTCTATGTTCGAGAGGGCGAGGAGGAAGCAAAAGCACCAGATAATATTTCTATTAATGTAGGAAAAAACCGTTATGCGGCGCAAGATCATTTGGCATTTCGCAAGGCGATAATGGCGCAGCTTCTTAGGCAGACTGGCGGGGCTGAGGGCGTTTCTGTAACGGGTGCTGGTTCACAGACGGATAACGGAGATATTTTGTACCAGTTTACGATTACAGAGGAGGAAAGCGGGATTGTGACAACACAGTATTACATAGTGGGAGAATATCAGTTCTGTTTAATCCACGAAACAAATTTTACACAATCTGAGGAAGCAGATAAAGCGGCGAAAGAGATTGTGAATAGTTTTGTTTGGGGGGATAATTGATAAGAACCAGAGAAGGAAGTGAAAGGTGCTGTCGGAAAATAGTAGTTTCTTTTGAATAAATTGTGAGAAAACTGTTTTTCCTGACAGCACCTGTTTATATTGTAAAGTCTTTATCTTCGCACCCATTTTCCAAACAATGTTCGTTTGTACTTTTGCAGTTCTTCTTTTGCGGCAGGATAATTTTTGGCATTTTTTAAGTATTCGACCCCTTTTGCAATATCCTCCTGAATACCTAGACTTTGGCAGTACATAACGCCGAGAGCATAATTTGCTTCGGGAATATTCTCTACAGTAAGAACGGATTCCAAAAGTTTGCGAGCCTGTCGATAGTCGGTCTGTGTGCCGCGTCCATAAAAATAGCACATACCAAGGCAGAATTTTGCAGCAGTGCCAGCATAATCCGCCAACATTACTTCATTGAGCAGTGAAAATGCCTTATCAAAGTCTTGCGGCACACCTTGTCCATGGTAATACAAGATTCCTAAGTTTTCCACGCAGCCTAGACGGTGGGAGTCGCAGTTGATTGGGGTCAGCCCTTTTTCATAATATTGTGCGGCAGTAGCAAGGTCTTGGGGAACACCTTTGCCCTTTTCATAAAGTTCGCCGAGGTGAAGCCAGCATTCTGGCTGACCGTTCTCAGAACCAAGCTGATACCAATGAATCGCTTCTGCAACTTTTCCTTTGTCCATAAGCTCGTCCGCATAGAAATGCTGGTATGTAGGATATCCCATTTCTGCGCCGATTTTATTTAATTCTTTCGCCTTTTTGGGGTGAGGTGTAATAATATCTTCGTCGCCTTGGGTATAATAGTGGTCAAGGTTGTTTCCGGCAAAAAAGATGCCGCCGCGGAATGCTTTTTGAAACCAGTCTTCGCATTTGGAGATATTTTCTTTTAAGTATGCTTTGAATTTGGCATCGCTGGAAAATGAGGAGCGGTCTTTTCCTTGAATTTCTATAAAATCCCACCAGAAATAAGTGTTTCCAATTGTATACTGACAGAAAGCGTCGCCAGCTTCTGCCATTTCAAGTACAATATCAAAAGCTTCTTGGAGGCTGGAAAAAGGCATTTTTCTTTGTAATGCTGGAGTTAATTCACCAGTGCGCATGCAGACAAGCACACCCAGTGCGCTGCCTTGTTCTACAGATTTGTGGAGTAGTTGTTCTGCGCGGTCGTCGTCAACCGGAAAACCATGCCCTGGCCATACATATTGTTTGCCGCACAGACATCTTGCGAGAATACAGGAGGCATCACCGTCGCCGGCTGCGGATGCCTGTTCTAAGAGGGCAAAACCTTCTGCGCCTTTGCGTGCGCCCACGTTATAATAGATATCGTTAAGTGCTTGTTTTACTTCATTGCTAAATCCTTTTTCCATTATAATTCCTCCGATTTGTTTGGCTTTTGGCATACACTATTGGGTGTTCCAAGATTCTTGCATGCAATCGCCGCTTCAACAAAGCCCTTAAAAAGTGGGTGTGGTCTGTTGGGGCGGCTCTTGAGTTCTGGGTGCGCCTGCGTTGCTAGGAAAAACGGATGTGAGGGAATTTCAACCATCTCTACAATGCGTCCGTCAGGAGAAAGCCCTGATAATAGCATTCCCTTTTCCGTAACGGCGGCACGGTAATCATTGTTTACTTCATAACGGTGTCTATGGCGCTCATGAATCGTTTCTTCACCGTATAACTGATACGCTTTGGAAGCAGTGTCTAAGTGGCAGGGATAAGAGCCGAGCCGCAGCGTGCCGCCGATATCTTCAACGCCGTTTTGATCGGGCATAAGCGCAATAACAGGGTGCGTGGTATTGGGGTTTAGTTCGATGCTGTGCGCGTCATTGTAACCGACGACATTTCGGACAAATTCGACAATCGAAAGCTGCATACCAAGACATAGCCCAAGGAAGGGAATATTGTTTTCTCTTGCATAACGGATTGCGTCGATCATGCCTTCAATACCGCGGTCGCCAAAGCCGCCAGGAACGAGCAGTCCATTGATGCCGTGCAGAATTTCACTGACGTTTTCGGCATTGACAGTTTCTGAGTCTACCCATTGAATGGTTACGGTTGCGTGCTGTGGAATGCCGCCGTGCTTTAGCGCTTCGACAACGCTAATATATGCGTCGTGAAGCTGTGTATATTTGCCGACCAGCGCAATGGTGACATCCTGCGTGGGGGATTTTAAATCGTCAACCATTTTCGCCCAATCGGAAAGATCTGGTTTCGGGCAGTCTAAGTGCAGGCATTCGCAGGCAACTTCCGCAAGATGTTCTTTTTCCATTGCAAGCGGTGCTTCGTACAGATATTCGACGTCAAGGTTTTGGAGCACATGAGAGTTTGGCACGTTGCAGAACAATGCAATTTTATCCTTAATACTTTGTCCCAGTTCATGCTCACTGCGGCATACAATAATATCCGGCTGAATGCCCATACCTTGCAGCTCTTTAACGCTTGCCTGTGTCGGCTTGGTTTTCATCTCCTGTGAGGCGCTTAGATAGGGAATTAGCGTAACATGGATTAAAATAGCGTTTTCATGACCTATTTCGTGCTGAAATTGGCGGATCGACTCCAAAAACGGCTGACTTTCGATATCGCCGACAGTGCCGCCGACCTCAATAATGGCAATACGCATTTCAGGGTCTGTGAAATTGCGGTAGAAACGGCTTTTTATTTCGTTGGTAATATGGGGTATAACTTGTACCGTTCCGCCGCCGTAATCGCCGCGCCGCTCCTTTTGCAGAACGCTCCAATAAACTTTTCCGGTTGTGACATTGGAATTTTTATCCAAACTTTCATCTATAAAACGCTCATAATGTCCTAAATCGAGGTCTGTTTCGGCACCGTCGTCCGTAACGAATACCTCACCATGCTGAATCGGGTTCATGGTGCCCGGATCGATATTAATATAAGGGTCAAATTTCTGCATTGTTACTTTGTAGCCTCTGGATTTCAGCAGCCTGCCGAGAGAAGCCGCAGTAATTCCCTTTCCTAGCCCTGAAACGACGCCGCCTGTGACAAATACATATTTTACTGGCATAATTTTCCAATTCCTTTCTCTAAATAGTTGGTAGAATTTTACATTTGTTACAAAATGCGTAAGAAACTGTAATGATTGAGAAACATCATTTTTAAAGTACAAGTAATTATACAACGTCCAGCCATAAAAAAGCTATAGTTTTTTACAAAATATTTATACTTCCTATGATTATTTCAGAAAGTTTGTGTTGATTTATAAAGCGCGAATCCGTATAATAAAAAGTGGCTTTTTATATTTTAATAAAAAAGACAAGATCGTATAGACCAAATGAAAGGATTATTATATAAAATATGAATAACAATCAAATTGATAACTATGACAACAATTCCAACCGCAATAACGGCGGTTCAGGAGGCGGTAATGGGAATGGCAATAATAACGGTGGAAAAGATCCCAAGAAGCAGAGTCTTTTGATTATGCTTGTGGCAGCGTTAATTTCGCTTTTGTGTATTAGCTATTTTACAAGCGCCGTGACACATGCGACAAATAAGGAAATTCCTTACAATGAATTTATTAAAATGATCGAAAAGGGACAGGTGCAGTCGGTGAAGATTGAGTCAAGTCATCTGGTGATTGTGCCTAAGGTGCAGGAGGAAAGCTCAAAACCAATGTACTACTACCAGCCAACGATCACATATACCACAGGAAAAATCGAGGAGGATGAAACCCTGACCAAAAGGTTGTTGGCGGCTGGCGTGGAGGTCAGTGGTACAGTGCCAGACGGATCGGGAATTATTATGTCGCTTCTATATTATATTGTACCAGTTTTATTGATGTGGGGGCTTTTAAGCCTGCTGCTGCGCAGAATGACGGGTGGCGGCGGTGCGTTCAGCATGGGCAAGAGCAATGCTAAAGTTTATGTGCAGAAGGAAACAGGGATTACGTTTAAAGATGTGGCAGGTGAGGACGAGGCAAAAGAGTCCTTGCAGGAAGTTGTGGATTTCCTGCATAATCCGGGGAAATATTCCAAAATTGGTGCGAAGTTGCCAAAGGGTGCACTTTTGGTAGGCCCTCCCGGAACGGGTAAAACAATGCTTGCAAAAGCTGTGGCAGGCGAGGCGCACGTGCCATTTTTCTCACTAGCAGGCTCGGATTTTATTGAATTATATGTTGGTGTCGGTGCATCGCGTGTCCGTGATTTATTTAAAGAGGCAGAGAAAAATGCACCATGTATTATCTTTATTGACGAGATTGACGCAATCGGTAGAAGCCGCGATTCAAAATACGGCGGCGGAAATGAGGAGCGCGAACAGACGCTGAATCAGCTTCTTTCGGAGATGGACGGGTTTGACGGCAAAAAGGGCATTATTATTCTAGCCGCAACAAACCGTCCAGAAATATTAGATAAAGCACTGCTTCGTCCGGGACGGTTTGACAGGCGGATTATTGTAGATAAACCGGATTTAAAGGGTCGCGTTAATATACTCAAAGTACATGCTAAAGATGTGTTAATGGATGAAACCGTAGATTTGGATGCCATTGCACTTGCGACAAGCGGCGCAGTAGGCGCAGATCTTGCCAATATGATTAATGAAGCAGCGATTAATGCCGTTAAAGAGGGCAGAGAATTTGTTAGTCAGAAGGATTTGTTTACCGCAGTAGAAGTGGTGCTTGTAGGTAAGGAGAAGAAAGACCGCATTATGAGCAAGGAGGAGCGGAAAATCGTTTCTTATCACGAAGTGGGTCATGCTCTTGTCAGTGCATTACAGAAAAATTCGGAACCAGTGCAGAAAATTACGATTGTGCCGCGTACAATGGGAGCGCTTGGTTATGTAATGCATGTGCCGGAAGATGAGAAATACTTAAATTCCCAAGCGGAATTACACGATATGATTGTCGGGCTGCTTGGCGGACGTGCCGCGGAGGAGATTGTGTTTGATACTGTGACAACAGGCGCTTCCAACGATATTGAGAAAGCGACAAGTATTGCGCGTTCTATGGTGACAAGGTATGGTATGAGCAAGAAATTCGGGCTTATGGGGCTTGAAACGGTAGAGAGTCAATATCTTGACGGCAGAAGTGCAATGAATTGTGCTGATAATACAGCATCAGAAGTGGATGCAGAAGTAATGCAGATACTTAAAGATGCATATGAGGAGGCATTGGCTCTTTTGCGCGAAAACAGAGAGATTATGGATCAGATTGCAGCGCATTTGATCGAGAAAGAAACCATTACAGGAAAAGAATTTATGAAAATATTCCGCGAAGCAAAAGGGTTACCAGATCCTGACGAGAAGAAAGACAATGGAACAGCGGAAATAAATACAGAGAAAATAATTGAAAAACCCATGGAAGATAATACGAAAGGAATGCAGAGTTCGGATATTCAGCAGGAATCAGAACAAACCAATATAGAGAATGCGAACGGAGCAGCATATCAGAATACAGGGGTTTTAGGTGCAGAAACAGGAAACAGCGGGCAGACAGTGACGCAGCAATCTTATTATGGCGGTGTGCAGTCGCAGCAGAGGGGGAATGATTATGCGCAGGAAAAGACGCAGGAGAACGAGTATGTGCACAATGAAGTCGCAATTCGGCCCACCAATCAAGATGTATGTAGTGAAGAGGCTGGGGAACGATCAGAAGATAGTCAAATTCCGGAAGAAGACGTGGCTGGAGAAATGGATAGACAAGACACGGGAGAAATGGGCAATTCAAGGTTTGGAGCGGTTTGGGATAGGAATGTAAACGGAAGACAGTAATAAAGCAATGGATAGGATACACAGTCCCTTAGCAGGTATGTGTATCCTTCGATGTTTTATATACTACATAACGCCAGAATTTACCGTACTGCACTGGCTAAACGTAGATAGCTGGCGTTATGTAGTCCGGTTACTCGGTAATTTTAACTGTTAAGCAGTATAAGTAGGGAATGCGGGATATTGTATGATGGGGCTATGTATTATACCATTTTGTATTGCGGGGCTTTGTGATATAAGGTTTTTGTATTTTGGAGCATTAGCAGTATATGGAAAAGGAGCGGGGTATGGCAGATTGTGTGGATAAAAACGATATCGAAAATATGTTGGAAATATTGGATAGTTTTGCAAATTCGGAGGAAAGCCGTTTAAAGGTGGAGGCAGTGGAAACCTTGCCGCAGGGAACGGCGCAGAAACAGCATCATCATGGACGCTGCGATATTGGCAGCCCGTGGGCAAAGGGTCAGGCGTTTGATGTATTGGAATAGGAAGGTAAATGCGCAGGAACAGTATTTACTTGCGTATTATATGTAATGCTGTATGCGGCTGACGGGAAGTATGAATCGAAAGGAAGAGATCAATGAATCAGGATTTTGATGTGCAGGAGGAATTAAAGAAGCTGCCGAAAAAGCCGGGCGTTTATATTATGCATGATGCTGATGATACGATTTTGTATGTTGGAAAGGCTGTAAATCTGCATAATCGCGTACGTTCTTATTTCAAGGAAAATATTGGGCGTGGACCACAGATTGACAAAATGGTTTCATTGATTGCGCGGTTTGAATATATCGTTACGGATTCGGAGTTAGAAGCGCTTGTCTTAGAAAATAATTTGATCAAAGAGTACGCTCCTAAGTATAATACTTTGCTGAAAGACGACAAGACATATCCTTATATTAAAGTAACGCTCGGAGAGGAATTTCCACGGATTGTTATGGTGCGGCAAATGAAAAAGGATAAGGCGAAGTATTTTGGCCCTTTTACCAATGGCGGTGTAAAGGAAACCATTGATCTGATTAATAAATTGTATCTGCTGCGGACGTGTAACCGTAAACTGCCCAAGGAGATTGGTAAAGAACGCCCTTGTTTAAATTATCATATTAACCAGTGCTGTGCGCCTTGTCTAGGAGGGGTATCACAGGAGGAATATGCGAAGCGGATAGAGCAGGCAATCGAGTTTCTTAATGGAAAACAGCAGCCGATTCTCAAAGAACTAAAGGAGAAAATGCAGGCAGCTTCTGAAAATATGGAATTTGAGGAAGCAATGAAATATCGTGATTTAATTGAAAATATTAAAAAAGTCAGCGAAAGTCAGAAAATGTCGGATAATGTAGGGGAAGATAAGGATATTATTGCGCTTGCAATTGATGGAAATGAAACAGTTGTGCAGGTCTTTTTCCTAAGAAACGGGAAATTAATTGGCAGGGAACACTTCTATATGACACAGATAGAAGAACCGCTTGCGGATAAAATATTAACAAGTTTTGTTAAACAGTTCTATGCGGGGACGCCGTTTATTCCAAGAGAAATTATGTTACAAGAACCGATTGAAGATATGGAACTTGTGGAAAGCTGGCTGACAAGCCGCAAGGGGACACGTGTACATTTGCGCGTACCGCAGAAAGGGGCAAAAGAAAAACTGGTGGATTTAGCGGCGCGCAATGCGCAGTTGGTGTTAAGCCAAGACCGTGAACGCATTCGCCGTGAGGAGGGCAGAACGATTGGCGCAGTTAAGGAGATTGAAGAACTTTTAGGGATTGGGCCTCTGACACGCATGGAGGCGTTTGATATATCCAATATCAGCGGTTTTGCCAATGTAGGCTCAATGGTAGTCTATGAGAAAGGCAAGCCCAAACGCAGCGATTACCGTAAATTTCGTATGAAAACCGTGGCAGGCCCTGACGATTATGCTTGTATGCATGAAGTATTGACAAGGCGGTTTCAGCATGGTTTGGACGAGCGTGAAGAATTAAAAAATGCTGAAAACGGCATGGAGGAACAGTTCGGCAGTTTTACAAAGTTTCCGGATCTGCTGCTTATGGACGGCGGCAGAGGGCAGGTAAATATTGCGTTGCAGGTATTGGAAGAACTTGGCATTTCGATTCCTGTCTGCGGCATGGTAAAGGATGACAATCATAGGACAAGGGGGCTGTATTTTAATAATATGGAGCTGCCCATTGACCGCAATAGTGAAGGCTTTAAATTGATTACGCGCATTCAGGACGAGGCGCATCGTTTTGCAATTACATATCATCGTTCGCTGCGCAGCAAGGCACAGGTGCATTCGGTTTTGGAGGATATTCCCGGCGTAGGCCCAAGCCGCAGAAAGGCGTTAATGAAGTATTTTAAGTCGATAGAGGAAATGCGTGCGGCGAATGTGGATACGCTTTTGGAAGTACCAGGGATTACTACAAAGGTGGCGGAGAAGATTTATGCGTTTTTTCAACAGGCACACGAAACGGATGCAGAAGAATCGTGACGGATAGGGCGGGGAAGAGCAGATAAAATGGAGGTATCAAATGACAGCAACACACTGTGTAAAAGATACAGAAAATCAAATAATTGGATTCCTTGTTGACGGTGTTTTCTATACGGATTATAATATCAAAGAAAATATCCAATATATAGAAAATCTGTTTCTTTCTGAAAAAGGGGATATTGTTACTGCCGAAAATTTGCCGGAATGCACCTATCAACAGGCGGTAAATGGTGTTAAATATCAGTTGATTGCGCAGGAGAATTATTTTCAGCGAGATATTCAAGAGGAGCTGCTTTATTGGAAACAAGATGCATTGCACAAGGTTCTGCAATTGGAGGGTTCTCGTCAGATTGGAAAGACAACGGAACTTTTGAAGTTTGCCTATGCACAGTATGAGTATGTAATTTACATTAGTTTATTTGAAGATTCTTATCAATTCACTGAGGTACTGCGTTGCGGCTGTACGCCGTTAGAGATGGAAAAATATTGCAGGCGGGCACAGCTTCCGCATTTTGTCAATAGTAGAAAAACAATAATAATTATGGATGAAATTCAAGTAAGTCCTATGGTATACAATTCCATTCGGATGATTCGCGCAAATTTGGATTGTGACCTTATTGTGACAGGAAGCTATTTGGGACAGACATTAAATAAAGAGTTTTTTCAGCCGGCAGGAACAGTTGCTTATTTATATATGTATCCGCTTTCTTTTTCGGAATTTTGCAGGATATTTGAAAAAGAAGAATTATTGAAAACATTAGATTTATACGGCGGGGAAGAGAATGCTTCTTTGTGTAAGAAGGATTTGGAAAACAGGGAATCATGCGCAGGTTATAATGAATTATATAAATTGTATGAACTGTATAAGAAAATCGGCGGATATCCCGAAGCGGTAAAGGCATATGTAAAAACACATAATATTGTTAAGTGTTATGAAGTGATTGAAAATCTGCTGATAACGTTTGAAAAGGAATCACGCAATTACTTTCGTGAATCCAAAGAACCTTTGATATTTCGGACAGTGTATACAGAGGCGCTAAAAGAAATGTGCCGTGAAAAGCGGGGAATAGGCAGTAAATTGGTAGAAACCATTACAGGTATGACAAAAACAGAAATCGCAGTGAATTCCCCCAAGCAGATGATTAGCCGCACTGAAATATCCAATGCGGTTGCGTGGCTGGGCTATTCGGGGATTATCGGGGAATGCGGCCTATACAATAATGGCGATGTTAACGATTATATACCTGCGAGGCGTCTATATTATATGGACTGCGGCATTGCGTCTTATGTGGCGGAACAGACAGCATTGCCCAAAGACAATATTGATGGTTTTTTATCAGAAAATTTTGTTTATACGGAATTGATGCGTTTATATAAAAAAAGAGCAGGAGAAAAGCTGGTAAAAGGGGAATCGCCATGTTTTTCGATTTATGGCGGGTATGAATTGGATTTTATGATTTTGGGGAAAGACAATACAATATTTGGGCTGGAAGTTAAAACGAATACCGGAGCACCGGCATCCTTAAAAGTTTTTATAGATAAAAAGCTGGTTGACAGAGGAATTGTAGCGAAAAAAACAACTGGCGGGCATAGCGATCAGTTTGATACCATTCCAATTTATATGGCGGGTGTGCGGTTTCCGTATCGTTGATATATAGTAAACGCAAATAATATTTGCGTTTACTTGCGCCGACCGCATGCCGCAAAGCTGCTAAATTCTTTATGCGGTCGTGTGTATCAATTATAGTAAACGCAAATACTTCTGTTGTTTACTATAAAATTTATACTGACAAGCGCTTCAATTTGCTCATGACGCAAAAAAATAAATTTTTAAATTTATATTTATAGAAAGAAAAGAGGTAAGAAAATATGGTTTCACAAAAATACAAAGATATGTTACAGGCAAAGTCGGTTATCCGTGAGATGTCGGCGTGGGCGAATCAACGAGGGGCAGAGATTGGCTATGAAAATGTGTTCGATTACAGTTTAGGCAATCCGTCAGTACCAGTGCCGCAGGCGTTTACAGACAAAATGATAGAGCTTTTGCAAACGCGGGATGTAATGGAGCTTCATGGGTACAGCCAGTCACAAGGAATCCCTTCTGTGCGCGCAAAGTTTGCCGCGTATCTAAATAAAACCTTTGGCATGAATTACACTGCAGAGCATATATTTATGACAACGGGGGCAGCAGGCGCTGTGGCACACGCTGTAAGGGCAGTGACGCAGCCAGGCGATGAAGTGATTACATTTGCGCCGTATTTCCCAGAGTATAATCACTACGTAAATCAGACAGGAGCAGTATTAAAAGTAGTTCCGGCGGATACCGAACAGTTTCAGATTCATTTTGGAGAATTAGAAAAAGTAATCAGTCCAAAGACAATGGCAGTGCTAATCAATACCCCCAATAATCCCTCTGGTACTGTTTATTCCACGGCAACACTGCAAAAGCTTGCGGCGTTATTGGAGGAGAAACAGAAGGAATACGGGCATGATATTTTTATTATTTCGGATGAGCCATATCGTGAAATTGTGTTTGATGGTGTCGATGCGCCGTATGTATCTACCTTTTATCAAAATACGCTTTCCTGCTATTCCTTTGCCAAATCACTTTCCATTCCGGGTGAGCGTCTTGGGTATGTAGCAGCGAATCCAAAGTGTACAGATGCAGAGCTGATTTCGGTAATGTGTTCGCAGATTTCAAGGGGAATCGGGCATAATTGTCCGCCGTCCATTATTCAGATTGCAGTGTCTGAAGTGCTGGGAATTACCTCAGATTTATCGGTGTATGAAACAAATATGAATCTGCTTTATCAGGAATTAACAGCACTTGGTTTTACCTGTGTAAAACCGGGGGGAACGTTCTATATTTTCCCGAAGGCATTGGAGGAAGATTCGATTGCTTTCTGCCAAAAGGCATTAAAGTATGACCTTGTGTTAGTGCCGGGAGATTCTTTTGGTTGCCCAGGCTATTTTAGAATGGCATATTGTATCACAACGGAGAAGGTAGAACGATCGTTAGCCGCATTGCGTAAGTTTGCCAAAGCAGAGTATGGAATGCCAAACGGATAAACATTAGAATGAAAAATACAAGCGGTTTGGACGGAGGGATGCGTATGGTAAATGTTGGACTGGTTTTAGAGGGCGGCGGTATGAAAGGCGTCTATACGGCGGGGGTACTGGATTATTTTATTGAAAAAGATTTATATTTCCAGCGCTGTTATGGTGTTTCCGCAGGCGCATGTAATTTATGCAGTTATATTTCCAAACAAAAGAAACGTGCGTTTCGGGTAACAGTGGATTATTTGGAGGATAAAAATTATTGTAGTCTGCATAGTCTGTTTACAACAGGGGACTTGTTTAATGTGGATATGTGTTACAATAAAATACCGAATGAGTTGGATTTTTACGATTATAAGGAGGCCGCACGATATGAAGGGGATGCGTATGCAGTAGTCACCAATATCCGCACGGGTGAGCCGGAATATATGCTGCTTCGGGAACTGCACAGAGATATTATTGCAGTACGTGCATCCGCTTCTCTTCCGCTGTTGTCAAGAAATGTAAAAATTGGCAGTGAGTATTATTTGGATGGCGGCATATCGGATGCAGTACCGATTCGCAAGGCAGTGGCAGATGCCACCGCAGTACAGAATGCGGCAAATGCTGTGATAAAAAATGTAGTTGTGTTGACGAAAGAAGAAGGGTATATTCGGAAACCAGCATCGAAGCTAAATTTAGCATTGCTGCGACTGCGATATGGCAAATATCCTCAAATTTACAAATTAATTGCAAACCGCCATGCACGCTATAATGAAACGCTGCGGTTCTTGGAGCAGGAGCGGCAGGCGGGCAGAGCATTTGTAATCCGTCCTAAAGAAAACCATGAAATCGGCAGAATAGAAAAAGACCGCAATAAGCTGGAAGCATTTTACCAGCTAGGGTACGATGATGCCAAAAAGTGCTTTGGTGATTTAATGGACTTTCTGCATAGGTGATTTGTATGGGAGAATTAAGTAGTGAAATGTCACATGAAGCAGCACCTACAAAATGGTGGCAGCAGCTAAAAACGTTCCGCCTTGCACCGAATTGGAAAATTATGTGGAACAAATTGGCAGATATTGAACCAGATGATATCGATCAGGAGAATAATGCATGGTTATGTACTTTTGTAGAAGATATAACTTATATTGTAAGAGAATATACCTACAAGGAAAATAAGAAGACCATAAAGCATACACTTGCTGTTGATTTGGGCTGGTATCCGGAAGGTGACAAGGACGGAGAGTACTGTCTTGTGGCGATTCTTGACAATAATTGGGATAGTCCAATTCTTGAAAAAAGAACACGCAGCACACAGGAGATAGCAGATACTATTGAATTGTGGCTGTTTGAAACGCTTTCAGATAGGAAATTTTCCAAAGACAATGTATAACGATATACGGACAAACGGTAAGACTTGAGGGCTGATGTAACAAGCTTTGACTATACAAGAGATATTATAAAATATAGTACGAAAAAGATAGAAAATATTTAATTTAGAAGGGTATCAATAAAAAATGTTAACAATGATAAATATTTTAAAGGCAGTGCTCTTTGGGATAGTGGAAGGAATTACAGAATGGCTTCCGGTCAGCAGTACAGGGCATATGATTATTTTGGATGAATTTATAAAGCTTGACTGCACACCGGAATTTTTGGAAATGTTTTTGGTTGTAATCCAGCTTGGCGCGATTATGGCAGTAGTTATTTTATTTTGGAATAAAATATTCCCTTTTCAGTTTCGAGATAAGTCAAAGCCTGTAATAGAGATGGATAAAATTATGCTTTGGCTAAAAATAGTAGTGGCTTGTATCCCTGCCGCAGTAATTGGAATATTGTTTGATGATGTGTTTGAAGCGCTGTTTTACCATGCGATACCAGTTGCAATGGCGTTAATTGTATTCGGTGTGGCATTTATTATTGTGGAGCGGAGAAACCAGCAAGGAAACAGGCGGGCAAAAATCCAGTCTTTGCAGGAAATTACGTTTCAGACAGCGCTGCTTATCGGCATTTTTCAGTTGATTGCAGCGATTTTCCCAGGAACGTCGCGATCGGGTGCAACGATTGTTGGCGCGCTGTTAATCGGCGTATCCAGAAGCGCGGCGGCAGAATTTACATTTGTGCTCGCTGTTCCGGTTATGTTTGGCGCAAGCTTGCTCAAGCTGTTAAAGTTCGGGCTTGCATTTACCAGCGGAGAACTTGTGATATTAATTGTCGGAATGTTGGTATCTTTTGTAGTATCTGTTTTTGTGATTCAATTCTTGATGGATTATATTAAAAAACACGATTTCCAAATATTCGGCTGGTATCGGATTGTTTTGGGGGCAATTGTGCTACTGCTTGGTGCAGTGGGGGTTATTACGGTATAATATAATTCTAGTATAACCCGCGCTAAATACTTTAATGTTTGACGCAGAATATTTTTCTGAGAGTGCAAATTGCCATGGCAATATCCCAAACGCAGGCGTAGCGGTGGCTGCGTCGAGTCTTGTAAAGTAGTGCTATCAGGAAAATAGGCAAGTGAAGCATAAGGTTATTTAGCGTGGGTTATTCTAGTACAGCATTGTATGAATCATCGAGTAATGTGTGATGCTGTATTAGTGATTGGAGCGTGTATGGGAAAATTGGATAAATTAATTATAAAAAACAATATAAGTGATTATCTGTCTGTTTCCCAATATATTAATTGGAAAGAAGCGGCGATATTGCGGCAGGCGGAATTTTTTCAGAAGCAGACAAAAGATGAAATTAGTCTGATAAAAAATATTTATGAGTTTGTCCGTGATAATATAAAACATTCTTGGGATGCGCAGGACAGAAGGGTTACGAAATCTGCGGTGGAGGTTTTGGAACAAGGAGTTGGCATCTGCTGGGCGAAGGCAAATCTGCTTGCAGCGCTTTTGCGTGCCTGCGATATTCCGGCGGGGATTTGTTATCAGCGTTTGACTTTGGGGGACAATCCAGAATCGGGATTTTGTATCCATGCGTTAAATGCTGTATATTTAAAATCGTTACAGAAGTGGATTCGTGTGGATGCAAGAGGAAATAAGGAGGGCGTTGCAGCGGCGTTTTGCTTGGATCGGGAACAGTTGGCGTTTCCAGTACGAAATTCAATGGGAGAAGTCGATTACCCTTTTGTTTATGCAAATCCCTCCGCTGTTTTAATGGATGTATTGGAACAAAATACGGATGTTCTATATATGTACCAGCATGAACTGCCAGATACTCTATTCCGGTATAAAAAAGCAGCAATAGAGGATTTGGATCAATTGGTGCAGACAAGAATGATTGTATTGCGCGCTGCCAATGAACTTGCTGAAAATGTGGATATGACAAAGGTGGAAAAGGAAACAGAGGCGTACTATAAAAGAGCATTATGTATAGGAGAACATACTGCATATCTTGTATATGACGATCAGGAATTTATCGGTGCTGGCGGCGTCAGCTTTTTTCAAGTAATGCCTACATACCATAATCCCAGCGGCAGAAAGGCATATATTATGAATATGTACACAGCGCCAGCGTATCGCAGGCTGGGAACAGCTTACAGGACACTGGAACTGTTGATGCAGGATATAAAAGCGCAGGGAATTTCGCAGATTACTCTGGAAGCTACAAAGGCAGGACGGAAACTCTATGAAAAATTTGGATTTGTTTCAATGAAAAATGAAATGGAATATGCGGGAAATCCTATATCCCCCCAAATGTAAGGAACTGTTAAAAATTACTTTTATACTCACGAGCGAAAATGCCGAACGGAGGAAATGTGTATGGAAGTAAAACATGGACTTGGTTATCAGAACTATGAGAAAATAATGCGAAATCATATCTTTTATATTGATAAGACAGATTTTATAAAACAATGGTGGGATTATGCAGATGAGGTCACGCTGATCACACGCCCGCGTCGATTTGGAAAGACGCTTAATATGAGTACGATCGAATGTTTTTTCTCAAATTGCTATGCGGGCAGAAACGACTTGTTTGAGGGACGAAAGGTCTGGGAGGACGAGGCGCTTCGGGAGCTGCAGGGCACATACCCAGTTATTTTTATGACCTTTGCGGGAGCAAAATCGGGGTATGATTATCAAGGAAGAAACGATACAAAAACAATTCAAGTAGAGGGAATGAAGACTGCTGTGAAAAAAATTATTGCCCGAACCTATAAAAAGTTTGAGGATATTATGAAATCAGATTTATTTGATGATGAGGACAGAAAGTATTATGCATCTGTGAAGAAAGATATGACAGATGAAACAGCAGCAACATCTATTAGCATCCTTAGTATGTATCTTGAAAAATATTATCAAAAGAAAGTGATAATTCTTTTGGACGAGTATGATACGCCAATGCAGGAAGCGTGGATTTATGATTATTGGGAGGAAGCCGTTGCATTTTTTAGGAGTTTTTTTGTAAATACCTTTAAGGATAATGAAAGCATGGAACGTGGGCTGATCACTGGGATTACAAGAATATCAAAGGAGTCCATTTTTTCGGAACTAAATCACCTTAAAGCAGTGACCACAACTTCTGATAAATATGCTACCTGTTTTGGCTTTATGGAGGAGGAAGTTTTTGAAGCGCTTGACAGTGCAGGGCTTGGCGGTCATAAAAGCGGCGTTAAGAAATGGTATGACGGCTTTATATTTGGAAAATATACGGATATTTATAATCCGTGGTCGATTATTTCCTTTATAGAAAACAATGCAAACTATGAAGCTTACTGGGCAAATACCAGTTCCAACGAACTTGTAAGTACACTGATACAAACCGGAGATGCCGAAGTAAAAAAGACAGTGGAAGATCTGCTTTCTGGAAAAAGTTTTACAGCACCAATTGATGAGCAGATCGTGTTTAATCGCTTGAACGGCAATACAAATGCAATATGGAGTCTATTGCTTGCGGCAGGTTATCTAAAAACGATTGATAAAGAACCGCCTCGGGAAGACCGAAAAGGAAAACAGCAGTATACATTGACATTGACAAACAGAGAAGTCTTAATGATGTTTGAAGATATGGTAAAGGACTGGTTTGGGAAAAGTGATGTGTCAGCATATTACAACGAATTTATCAATGCCTTGCTGCATGACAATGTACGCAGGATGAACACGTTTATGAACAAGGTTGCATTGCATACATTTAGCTATTTTGACACAGGAAACAGACCATCGGAGGCAACGCATCCGGAACGGTTTTATCATGGTTTTGTGCTTGGCATGATTGTCAATCTGTCAGATAAATATAAAGTGACCTCAAACCGCGAGAGCGGCTATGGTCGTTATGATGTCATGATAGAGCCGTTTGATAAAAACGAGAAGGCGTTTATCTTTGAATTCAAGGTGCTAGATGAGGATGACGACGAGAAAACGCTGGATGACACTGTGGCAAACGCGCTTGCACAGATTGAGGAGAAACAATACGAAACAGCGCTTATTGCCAGCGGTTTTGCACCAGAAAATATCAGAAAATATGGTTTTGGCTTTCAGGGGCAAAAGTGCCTGATCGGGTGAGGAAGATACAAAAATACAATGGAACGGGGTTGTCGCAATAAGTTTTAAATATGCAAGATATAGTATAAAACACAATACAGTACTATAATATCTTGTATCTGTTTTCCTTAATGCGACAGCCCCGATCTCAATTATTATGCTTTCTTACGAGGCTGTCGCATTAAGCTTTAATTATACAAAATATCGTATCCATCGACGCAAGGTGTTAGACTATCTTGTATACACTTTCCTTAATGCGGCAACCCCCCCAACTGTAACGGAGAAACAGCAGATGCATCTGTCTACATTTCCCTTACCGATCAATATCATTATCTTCATCCTTGATGCACACAAACAATATATTGCAAAATCGCCGTATTTCCCTTACCGATCAATATCATTATCTTCATCCTCGGTGCATAGAAACAATATATTGCAAAATCGCCTTATTTCCCTTACCGATCGATATCGTTATCTTCATCATAATACATTTTTACTCGCAGCGCCTGATTGTGGTCGCCGAAGTCTTCGCCGAACAGCGTGCAGCCGCCGCAGTTGGTAGTGTCTTTTGGCACTTCAAAGCGGAAGGTAATATAGCTGTTATAATCAATATGTAAATCTTGAACTTTTATATCGGATATCTTCTTTGTGCCGTCGATAAAGCAGCCCTCGCTGTTGATTATCAGCGTTTTGAGCAATCCATATTGATTTAGTGCTTCGGGCCACCATGCGGGAGAAACATAGCCGGGGCGTGCACCATAGTCACCAGGGCTAATCCATACGCCAAGCGGTATATCATTCAGATAGAAATAAATATCCGAGGGATAGTCTTCATTGGTATCTGGGCACTCGGAAGAAATCTCAAATGAAATCTGTAGTTCATTGAGTATCTGCCCAGCCTGTAAATGGTTTGGAAGATTATACTCTACATAACCCGACGCAAACCAGAGGATGCCTGCCTGAAAACGCTCTGGAAACGAAAAGACCCGTGGGTCATCCAGAGAACCGATAATATCCTTATTGGTGGCAAGTCCGCAGGTCGGTGTGCCGTGACAAGTGGTATAGTATCCAATTCGGATATCATCAATATAGCAGTGTTTCGCTTCTTTGGCAGGTGCAAGATCAATCATCAGCCGGTCGTAGCGGGGGCGCACAATTTTCATAGTGCCGCGTTTGCCGGACGTGATTTTAATACGGACAAGTCCTGCCTCCTCCAATTTACCGACGTGCATGGAAATAGCACCGTTTGTCAACCCAAGCGATTCTGCCAAGTCGTTCATGCTCATCGAGTCATCTTTGTAAATCATTTCCATTATTTTCAAGCGCATAGGGGTACTGAGTGCCTTAAATACATTCTCAGCTTCACTGATAGAACGAAAATATAGCATAAGAGTTCTCCTTTCTAAAATGTAATATAATGCATGGAAGTGATACATTGTATTTCTTTGATTTTTGTTTTTAGTTTTTTTTGATTTTAGTTTTTTTGATTTAGCTTTTTTGATTTTAGTTTTTTTGATTTTAGTTTCTTTATTTTATTTTTTCTCTATAATTTTAGTATAGTAATAACTAAAACAAATGTCAAGAGTATTTTAGTAAATACTAAATATTTAAGCCAAAATATGCTAATTAGGCAAAAAAACGCACAGTCTTGCACGTTATAGTAAAAATGCACAAAAAACATTGCTAAATTTCGTTAAGTAAAGCGAAAACGCTGTGAAAGCCTTAAAATACAAGGAAAACAATATAAAAAGTCACAAATTATATAATATTGCAACTTGACTTTTTCACTATTTTAGCGTAAGGTATAATCATACACAAAAAACTAAAACAATTAACTCAAAAATGAAATTAATCAAAGTGTTTATAAAATGTTCAAAATTTTGAAATAGCGAGTTAAGAATTCCAGCCCATCGCGAAGCGATTTCCAATGGCTGGATACGTAACAGTTCAATGGG
>CBCOYO010000012.1:0-39401 GCA_965114465.1 uncultured Lachnospiraceae bacterium | reverse complement strand
ACACCGAATGTTCGTAAATTGTTGCAAAATCTGGCGTTGGTGTGAATTGTAACCGGCTTCTTTATAGGTCACTTGTATCGATTAGTTTTTGATTGACGGAAAGCGTATTCTGTCATAAAATAGAGATAGCGATAAAACCGTTCCTCTAAGAAATTGGGATGAAAGGATAGACAAATGGAGAAGAAAGAAGAAATTCACCAGAGTCGGATTTCAAGTAAGGTACGCGGCGGCTTTTTTACGTATCGTGCTGGTGGAGAGAATGAATTAATATATGTAAACAAAGGGGTAATATCATTGTATGGATGTAAAACGGAGGAGGAATTTCGGGAATATACAGGAAACTCTTTTCGCGGTATGGTGCATCCTGATGATTTGCCGCGTGTAGAGGCAAGTATTGAACGACAGATTTCCCAGAACGAAGACGAGCAGGATTATGTTGAGTATCGCATTATCCGCAAAGACGGGATTGTTTGTTATGTCGAAGACTTTGGACATTTAGTGTATAGTGGGGACGAAGACAATATTTTTTATGTATATATCAATGAAATTACAGAGAGCGTTTTAGTGATGGAGGGCACGCTGCAAAATAATGGCCCAGAGGAAAGAAGGGTGTTAATGGACGTGCTGGCAAGCACTGTGCATGAGTACCGCGAAATCTATTATGTGGATTTGCAGAATGATTATCTACGCATGATTTTTCCGGACTATTATGATATTGTGGAGGATGGAAATTATACAAAGACTATGCAGTGGCACTTTGACAGTGGGAAAATCAGCAGTCAAGGTGAGGAGCGTACCAAGAAGATAAAAGGTTTTCTTCATTTGGATAATGTTATAAAAGCACTGGAAGACAAGGATACTGTTGAAATGAAGTATAAGCGTAAAGCTGCGGATGGAACGGACGAATGGTGTTTGACAACTTTTGTGGCACGGGAACGAATTGGTGGAACACCTAGAACGGCAGTTCTGACTATCCGGAGAATTGAAGATTTAATCCGCAATGAAATGGTTTTAAAGGAGGCACTTGTGCAGGCGCAGTATGCGAATAAGGCAAAAAGTACCTTTCTTTCTAATATGTCCCACGATATGCGTACACCAATGAACGCGATTCTGGGTTTTGCGTCACTTGCAGAAACAAATATTGATAACAAGAGCAGAGTAATGGATTATCTTAAAAAAATTCAATCCTCTAGTAATCATTTATTAAGTCTAATAAACGATATCTTAGATATGAGCCATATTGAAAGCGGCAGAGTGGTAATCCAAGAGAAAGCATGTAATATTTCCGAGCGGATGCATGGTATGATGCATTTGATTCTTCCGCAGATTCAAGCGAAACAGTTGGATTTTTCAATTAAGGCAGAGGAAATACGCAATGAGGATGTTTATACCGATCCGCTTCGTATTGAACAGGCATTTATTAATGTTCTAAGTAATGCGATTAAGTTTACTGCGCCGGGCGGAGCAGTAACAGTGATTTTTCGGCAGTTAGAATGTGATAAACAAGGGTACGGTACATATGAATTTATTGTGCAGGACACAGGCATTGGGATGTCGGAGGAGTTTATCAAGCATATTTTTGAGCCGTTTGAGCGGGAAAGCACATCAACAATTAGTGGACAGCAGGGAACAGGGCTTGGCATGACGATAACCAAGAGCATTGTTGATATGATGGACGGCAAAATTGACGTGGAAAGTACGCCAGGAAAGGGCAGTACAGTTACAATACAAATGACTTTTAAGCTTCAGGAAAGCGAAAAGGAAACGGAAAACGTTGTAATTAGAGAATTGGAAGGGCAGCGGGTTCTGGTGGTAGATGATGATTTCTCTGTTTGCTGCAATGTGACAAGAATGCTTGAAGAATTGGGAATGCGCTCCGAGTGGACGCTTAGCGGTAAGGAAGCGCTATATCGTGCACAGTTGGCAATAGATAAGAAAGATCCGTTTGCAACGTATATTGTGAACTGGAAAATGCCAGCAGCAGATGGTGTGGAAGTTGTGCGGGGAATCCGTGAAATAGCAGGTGATGCAGCGCCGGCGATCGTATTAAGTGCTTACGACTGGGGAGAAATTGAGGAGGAAGCGAAAGCAGCAGGTGTAACAGCTTTTTGCAGCAAGCCCTTGTTTTTGTCGGATTTAAAGAATGTAATGATTCATGCCAACCGCGTTACGACTTCACAGGAAGTATCTATGGAAGATGTGCGCAGTTTTATGGGAAGCCGGATACTGGTTGTAGAGGATAATGATTTAAATCGCGAAATTGCGGTGGAGTTTCTAGAAGAAGCGGGTTTTCAGGTAGAAACAGCAGCGGATGGTACATTTGCTGTTGATATGGTGAAAGAATCAGAGGAAGGCTACTATGATGCCATTTTAATGGATATTCAAATGCCGATTATGGATGGCTATGTGGCAACACAGACAATTCGCAGTCTGCCAAGAAAAGATACTGTAAATCTACCTATTATTGCCCTGTCAGCGAATGCCTTTGAGGAGGATCGTGAACGTGCGGTGAAAAGCGGCATGAATGCATACCTTGCAAAACCGTTAGACGAGGATTTAATGTTTGGTACATTAGAGAAGTATATTGCATTACATAAGGAAATACATTAATAAACTATAGTAATTAATGGTAACAGTTCAGGTAGGTCTGCGCATTTACTGCGCTGACCGTAATAAAATGTAGTAGTTGGAGGTATCCAGCCCATCGCGAAGCGATTTCCAATGGCTGGATACGTAACAGTTCAATGGGTTATCTGAACTGTTACAATTAATGGAAAATTGTTTAAAAAGGAAAGAGGATATCCTATTGATATCCTCTTTCCCAAAAACGATAATCTATCAGAAACCATGATGTAAGCTAATTCTTTACGATAACAGTGCCGTCTTCTGTTGTTGTGACATTTTGGTTTGTATTTTGGTTAGCGTTTTGATTCGCTCCATTCTGCTGATTGGATGTATTCTGCGTTGTGGTATTATCCTCTGTCTTAGGATTTGTCAGCTTATCAAACTTATCAAGCACTGCATCATATGTTCTCTGCGAAATATCCGGAAGCTTGCCACCCCAAGTTTTCTCAGCCTTTTTATAACCTTTTAAGAAAGCGTCACGCATTTTTTCTAATTGCTTGGGATCATTGCCAGCAAGTGCTGTTGCAAATTCTACAATACGGTCTGATGTTTTTTCTACACCCCAGTATCCGTTTTCAGAAATATCCTCTTGGGCTTTTTTCTTTGTTTCAGCGTCAACGGTAAACTGTCCTTTGGCAAGATACTGCCACATATTGTTTGCCTGACCAAAAGCATTTGTCTGCTTTGAAAGCATGTCATTTACTAAATCGGCAAGTTGTGATTGGCGTTTTTCCTGATCTGCTTTTAACTGTGCAACAATAGTTTTTCTGTCATCTGCAGAAAGCGCTCTCTTGTCATAAACGGCAGCAGTTGTTTCTTGTTTCTTGTTTTCAGTGGCAGCAGTGTCTTGTGAAGTCACATCAGAAGCTGCGCTATTGGTATTGGAGGCAGCGGCATTATTATTATTGACAGATGTATTTTTGTCTTTCTCCTTTGTCGCTGCAACGGTTGTGTAAGAATCACTAACATTTGAATTAGAAATAGCACTTGTACTCATATGGTATCCCTTCCCTTTCTTAAAAATAAAGCGTAATATAAACCTTCCGTGGTATGCAATATCATTTTGCAGTTTATGTTTGTACAAATAATGTTACTTTTTACACCCACACCAATGGAGTGGGAATTATGCGCCCAAATGCTTGCTTATAGCATTTTGTGTGCAAAGTCCGTTATAATTCACACCTCAATAAACTGATAAAAACTGGCGTAGGTGTGAATTGTAATCCAATAATTTGCATTATCACTTTTGGTAGTTAGGCAAAATAATATTCTTTATCTATATATCGGAGTAGTTTTGGAAAAACTTAACATAAAATTGAAAAAAAATGAAAAAATATTTCTAAGCCGGAAAAATTGTTTGAAACCGGAAAAATAGTGCGAAAAATCAATGAAAGTAAGTTGACGAAACGCCAAGAATTGTATATAATCGTTTTAAATTGTACGAAAAAAAATACACGTTAATAAAGAAGGACTATGCGGAATGGAAAAGTTAAATTACAAAGCAAGGGCGAAAATAAATCTGGCACTAGATGTGTGCCGCCGTCTGGAAAACGGGTATCATGAAATTAAGACAGTAATGCAGTCGGTAAATATCTATGATGAATTGGAATTTAAGCGCCGTAGGGATCCAGATATTATTTTGTCCGTGGACAGCCGTTATGAACTGGGGGATTTGGGTAATAACCTGATTTTTCGGGCAGCAAAGTTTATGAAAGAGTATTATGGGATTCGGCAGGGGATAGAAATTCATTTAAAGAAAACGATACCAGTTGCAGCAGGCATGGCTGGTGGTAGTACAGATGCAGCGGCTACAATGCTTGCTATGAATGAAATGTTTGCGCTGAAACTAGATAAGGAGGAATTGATGCGGCAAGGACTGCGTTTGGGGGCAGATATTCCGTTTTGCATTCTGGGCGGGACAGCACTTGCAGAAGGGGTAGGAGAGAAGCTGACGCCGCTTCCCGCACCGCCGCGTGCATCATTGCTTGTCGTCAAGCCCCCGATTATGGTTTCAACGAAAAGAGTTTATGAAACGCTCCGCGTGAATCAAATTGCAAAACATCCAGATATTGATGGTATGACGGCGGCATTGGAACAAGGCGATTTAGAGAGGGTTGCCAATTATTTGGAAAATGTTATGGAAGCTGTTACAGTGAAAGAGAATAGCATTATTGCAGAAATTAAGACAATGATGACCCAACAGGGAGCATATAATGCCTTGATGAGCGGAAGCGGGCCAAGTGTGTTTGGTATTTTTGCAAAAGAGGAGGAAGCGCAGGCGGCGGCAAAGCATATTCGCAGTGCGCTAAAAGCAAAGAAAATGGCTTCACAGGTTTTTGTAACAGAGTTCTACAATCCCTAAAGGGCTGTCGCATTAAGACAAACGGATACAAGATATTCTAACTCTGTGCTAAGATTTATACCATATCTGGTAGCATCAAAGCTTATTGCGACAGCCCCAAAAGGGGGCTTAAACCAAGAAAATACAGTATACATTGATAAATGGAGGATTGAAATGAGCATGATAAATGATGAGGAATATTTACCGCTGCGAGATGTGGTGTTTAATACGCTGCGTCAGGAAATCCTGACAGGAAAACTCAAACCCGGCGAACGGCTGATGGAAATTCATCTTGCCAATAAGCTGGGGGTTAGCCGCACTCCTATCCGAGAGGCAATACGAAAGCTAGAGTTAGAGGGGCTTGTTATAATGATTCCGCGGCGCGGTGCGGAGGTGGCGCAGATAACATGGAAGAACTTAAAAGATGTGCTGGAAGTCAGGCGTGCGCTGGATGTACTTGCAATTGAACTTGCCTGCGATCGGATGACGGAGGAGGAACTGCGGGCATTAAATGAGGCATGTGAGAATTTTAGAGCAGCGACAAAGACACAAGATACCAGAAAAATAGCGGAGGCAGATGTGGCGCTGCATGATATTATTGTGGTGTCTACACAAAACACCCGTCTGATTCAATTGGTAAATAATCTTTCCGAACAGATGTATCGTTATCGCTTTGAATATTTAAAGGACGCAACCCAGCATGATATGCTGGTTCAGGAACACAAAGAAATGTATAACAGTATTTTAAATAAAGATAGAGCGGCAGCGGCGGCAGTTGGCTGCAAACATATTGATAATCAAGAAAAAGCAATTATACAGCAGCTACAATTGGAAAAGGGAAATGTGAAAAAATAAGACAATAAAATAATTTGTATATTTCGCAGCAATCGTGCCCATACTGATTTTAAGGAACGGTTAATAAATTGAGGTTGTCGCAATAAGCTTTGATGATACAAGGTATTGCATATAATACAGCATGGTATTATGCTATCTTGAATAAATTCTCCTTAATGCGACACCCCTAATTCTTTAACATTGCCTATCAGAAAGAAATTTGAAAGGGGTATGGGGACATGATAAAATCAGTATGGTTGCAAACAATAAAAAAAGTCGCAATGGTATTGGGGGTTGTGCTTTGGGTAGGTGCTTTAAGTCCTGAAATATTTGTAAAATTTGGCGGCGGTTGTATTTTGGATGAGGATGGCAATGCGCTTACCCAAGAGGAAGCAGACGCTTTTATGCAGTCTTATTTTCTCAATAAAGATAGTGATAAGGAAACAGAAACGAATAAAATAACGTATAAAATTGCGTTGGCGGAACTGTTTCAATGGTAAGCCAAAGGCAATGGATTAGGGGGAAATGAATAATGAATAAGGATGTGCTGGTTGGCATACGAGGGTTGCAATTTGCCGAAACGGATATTAAAGAAGCGTCAACAGACGAGGATTTGGAAAAAATCGAAACAATTTGCCCAGGGGAATATTATTTTCGCAACAATGCGCATTTTATTCTATACGAGGAAAGGTTTGAGGGCTTTGATGAGCCCGTAAAAAATGTTCTAAAGCTTAGGGAGAAAGAGTTTTCCCTGTTAAAAAAAGGAATGATTAATGTACATATGGTCTTTTCTGAGGGAAAGAAAACGCTGACAGAATATGCTACGCCGTTTGGAACAATTTTGTTGGCGCTGGATACATATAGTATTGGCATAGAACAGGGGGACGACCACTTGGATATTTCGATTTGCTATGGAATGGAAGCCAATTATCAATTTATAGCAGATTGCAATATTTCGATTAAAATAAGGGAAACGAATAAAATAAAAGAAGCTAAGGAACAGGGTTAATGTTCCTTGGCAACTTTTGTTTGATTTTTATGCAATTTTTCATATAAATATTATAATATAAATGGTTTATTGCATTGGTTCCTGCGGGTTGTTGCGTCGGATTTCGTCAAGTAAATGTTTCATACGGCGTTCCATTTCGGACAGTTCCGCAGAATATTTCTTAAAATCGCTGGCAGTTTCCTCTGGGGTTTCGCTTTTATAACAAATACGGTGCTCCATACTAGCCCAAAAGTCCATTGAAAGAGTACGAAATTGAATCTCAACAGGATAATACTGCATTCCTTCAATACGATAAACTGGTACGCCAAGTACCATATGATAACTTTTGTATCCACTTGACTTGGGATAGTGGATGTAGTCGCTTTCCTTTAAAATCAATAGATCTGTCTGCGTTTTTACCAGTGATAAAATACTAAAAATATCTTCGATAAAATAGCAGATTACGCGTATGCCGGCAATATCTGTCAGGTTATCTTTTGCGGCAAATGCAGTAACGGGCAGGTTGCGGAAGGCGAGTTTTTTTTCGATGCTCTTTCGGCTTTTAATGCGGGCTTGGATATTGTGAATAGGATAATCCCGATATTTTTTCCGATAATCCTCATTTAAGCCCTTCATGCGCACTTCAAGGCGTGTCATTGCTTCACGGTATGGTTCTACAAGCTGGTCATATTCCTCTTGCGGAATACGCTCACGGTCGTTTTTTGTCGCAGGAACAAATTTCACTGACGCCACAGGAGGTTGTGGTTCGGACATCATTTTCATTTCTTTTATTAACTCATTTTGAATTTCATTAATTTTTGCGATCAAAGTCCTTACCTCTTATTACTACTACTATTTACAAAAATCCGTTATCGGATTTCTTAGTTTGGAAGTATCTGTTGGGAATAACTTAGAATCAACTTCCTATATCTTTACTATAATCCAAATGCTATACGAAAGCAATGAAAAATATGTAAAATTAACAAAAAAATGTTAGTTTGGCAAAAATAGTGTTATAATGGAATGGTACAAAGGTACCATATTCTAAAAGATTGTATTAGGAGGAATGAAAAATGTTAATGGATACGATTTATTACACGGTGGAAAGGCTCGACGGTGACTACGCTTATCTACAAAAAGAAGACGATCCACAAGCCGAACTAAAGTGTGTAGCACGGGCATTGCTTCCCGCGGAAATTGTGGAAGGGTCGCGGCTGCTCTATGAGATGATGGAGTACCGCATAATATAGTATATGGGCAGGGAACAAAGTGTGTAATTTGGAAAGTTCCCTGTTTTTTTATGCACGCGCCGATGCAGAGGAAATATGACGCTAAAGTGGCGCATCGGCGGCGCGCAAGTAGGGGAAGTAAACTTCCTTACTCGATTGCACACGGGCACTCAGAGGAAAGAAGGTCATGCTCCTGCTTGAATGTACACATTATTTTTTCTTTAAATGGTTTGCGAGATAGATAAGAACATCTAAATCTTCATTATTTAGTTCTTTTGCAGAAATAAATAGCTGGTGCAGCTTAATGGTTTCTGTATCGTTTACGTCAAAAAATTCTTTTGGTGTTATATCCAAGTATTCACAAATATAGAGAAACTCAGACATAGAGGGCAGTGCTTTGCCAGAGGAAATGCTTTGAATATAGCTTTTGCTGTGCCCTAAGTCTAGGCTCATTTTATATTCCGAGATGTTTTTTTGGATGCGCAGTTCTGTAATTCGTTCACGGATAAACTTTTCATTCATAGTGCTATACCTCTTTTTGTATAGCATATACCGATTAAATTTGTAATATTACTAATTTAATCGGTAATTTATCTTGACATTATACCGATATATTCGGTATAATAGGGAACTGAAAATAATGGTTTGGTATCAAATAAGGTAATAAAATCCATATAATAAAAGGATTATGTAGGAAAGGCTGCACAATGAAAACACACTTAAAAGAAATTTTTGAATATCGTGATATGGTTAACAGTCTTGTGCGGAGGGATTTAAGAGGAAAGTACAAAGGTTCTGTGCTGGGTTTTTTATGGACGTTTATCAATCCATTGTGTCAGATCGTTGTATACACCATTGTATTTTCGATTATTATCCGCAGCGAATTGGAGCAGTTTTATGTATATATGATTACGGGGATGGTGCCGTGGCTGTTTTTTGATATGGCACTGCGCCAAGGAACAGGCTGTGTGCGCTATCAGGGTGAAATGGTTAAGAAAATATATTTTCCGCGTGAAATTCTGCCAATTGCCTGTGTAACCTCCAATTTTATCAATATGCTGTTCTGCTTTGTTATTGTATTTTTGGTAATTGCTGTTTCTGGTGTGGGTATTTGTATGGCGGCGCTTGTATGGCTGCCGCTTGTAATGGGCATTGAATATCTGCTGGCACTGGGATTTTCGCTGCTGGTGGCAGCAGGAACCGTGTACCTCAAGGATTTGGAGCATATTGTTACCGTTTTCTTAATGGCATGGATTTATCTTACCCCGATTATGTATCCAATAAACATAATTCCGGAAAATATTTTATGGATTTTCCATGTCAATCCTATGACAGCAGTAATTGGGGCGTATCATACGATTTTATATTGGAAAACGGCACCCGATTTATCAGAATTACTATATGCGTTTTTATTCGGTATTGTGCTGGTAATAATTGGTGAAGCTGTTTTTGTGAAATTAAGCGATAATTTTGCGGAGGAGCTGTGATGACACAGGAGTATGTAATAAATGTCAGCAATGTGACAAAGCAGTTTAAAGCGTATGCAGATAAAGGAACTATGTTAAAAGAACGTGTAATATTTGCAAAACGCAATCAATATGAAATTCGAGAGATATTAAGAGGAATTTCCTTTCAGATTCCAAAAGGACAAGCAGTAGGGCTGATCGGAAAAAACGGCTGCGGAAAAAGTACGATTTTAAAGATGCTGACAAGAATTTTAAAACCAAACAGCGGAGAGGTTTTCGTACAAGGCAGAGTGTCGAGCCTGATTGAATTGGGTGCGGGGTTTCATCCGGATATGAGCGGACGTGAAAATATTTACATAAACGCAACGATTTTTGGGCTAAAAAAAGAGGAGATTACAATGCGTTTGCCAGAAATTATCCGTTTTTCAGAATTGGAGGAGTTTATTGACAATCCAGTGCGGACTTATTCTTCTGGTATGTATATGCGGCTTGCATTTGCTGTGGCAATCAATGTCAATGCGGAGGTTTTGCTTATTGATGAAATACTTGCGGTTGGGGATGCCGGATTTCAGAAAAAATGCTTTCAAAGGCTGCGTGAAATTAAAGAACAAGGTACGACGATTGTTATTGTATCTCACTCAATGGAACAAATGTATGGAATTTGCGACCGCTTGATATGGATTGAAGACGGTTTGATAAAAGAAGACGGTTTGCCCAAGCCGGTGGCAATGCATTATCTTGATTTTATGGAAGATGAACGGCTGATAAAATTAAACAAGGAAAGCCGTGAGCAGTTTCAGGATGAACGTAGGCATTCGATTTTAGCGCTTACCACAAATGTGCATCCAGATGCAAGAAGGGACGGGACACAGGAAGTCTATTTTACGAATATTCGGCTGTTTAACAAACAAAATCAAGAGTGCCAAAATTTTGATACGGGTGATAAAGTAATTTTGAAAATGGCGTATAAAAGTAACTTAGTACACCCGCGTGTTAATTTTAATATGGATTTTGTAAAAGACAATTGGCAGTATTGTTATGGCTGCTGCTTTGCCAAGGCAGGCGATGAACTGCCGATTTTGCAGGAGTGCGGCGAGGTATCGCTTGTAATTGATGCGTTAATGCTGCTGCCGGGGAAGTACTATCTGGATGTCGGTATTAATGGAGCAGCAGGAGAACTCTATGACAATGTAAGAAATATTATGCAGATAACTGTGCGGGATTATGCGCATGATGAGTTTGGGCCATGTACATTTGCGCATCAATGGAGAATGTGAAAAACGGAGGATTAAGATGGAAATACAGAAAATACTGTTTCCGCAGGTAGGGCGGTGTACGGATAGGGAAATGTACTTTCGGCTGGAAAAATCTGGTTTTGGCAGCAATCAGATGCTGTTTTATGATAACGAAAAGCAGACAATCTTATTCCGCACAGGCGAAAAAGTTTGGTTTGATACATATTTTAATGGATTTTCCATTGAAAAATGGAAAAAGTATACAATTCTTGACAATTTAACTTTAAAACTGGAATTGTCGGGAAAATTTAAAGTGATACTGCTCAATAAAGAGAAAGTGCACAATGAAGTGTTTGAAAAAATTATCTGTGCTGCAACAATCGAAACGGATACCCGTAAAACTTGTGAATTCTCATTCGCAGATGGTAATGCACGGGGAATGTATACTTTTGGCTTGGAAGCATTAAGCGACGACAGTATATTTTACGGCGGCGCTTATTGCAGCAGCGTTCCCAAGCAAGCGCTGCGGGATATTAAAATCGGAATTGGAATCTGCACATTCCGCCGAGAGGAATTTGTCAAAAAAAATCTAAAAATCCTAAAAGAGTCTATATTGGAAAATAAAGCGTCGCCTCTGTATCGCCATATGGAGGTCTTTATAGCGGATAACGGCAGAACATTGGAGTCTGGGGAACTGCTGACACCGGAAATACATATTTACCCTAACCACAACGTGGGCGGTGCAGGCGGATTTACAAGGGACTTAATTGAGATTATGGAAAACAATAATACATTCCATATTACTCATGTGCTGTTAATGGATGATGATATTGTAATTGAGCCGGAAGCGCTGGTTAAGACTTACACCCTATTAACGCTGCTAAAAGACACCTATATAGACGCTTTTATCGGCGGTGCAATGCTGCGGCTGGACAGGCAGTATATTCAAGTGGAATCTGGTGCAGTGTGGGACGCAGGCTATCTCGACCCGCTTAAAATGAACTTGGATTTAAGACAGTGCGAAGCGTGTCTGTACAATGAAACAGAAGAATTTTCAGAGTATAACGCATGGTGGTATTGCTGCTTTCCGGTAGAAATTGTTACGCCGGATAATCTTCCGCTGCCAATTTTTATCCGTGGGGACGATTTGGAGTATGGTTTGCGCAATATGAAACACCTGATATTAATGAATGGCATCTGTGTATGGCATGAACCGTTTGAAAACAAATATTCGTCCTATTTGGAATACTATATTATCCGCAACCTTTTAATTGACAATGCGTTTCACTATCCAGAGTATGGCGTAAAACAGTTAAATCGTATGTTATTCAAACATTGTATACAAGAAATTATGTTTTACCGATACAAAAATGTAGATTTGTATTTTCAGGGGATAAAAGACTTCCTAAAAGGACCAGAATGGTTAATGCAGCAGGACGGCGAAGCACTGCATCAGCAGGTAATGGCAGCGGGATATAAAGGAGAAAGCCTTGACAAGCTGGATATGCGGTTTAACTATCCGGAATATTGCAAAAGTTTTACAATGCAGCATACGACGGAATCAAAAATAAAGCGGAATCTAACGTTTAATGGATTGTTTTTAAAGGCAAAAGGAGAAGGCATTGTCCAAATGGCAGCCCCCAAAACTGTGCAGTTTTACCGAAAAAAGCGTGTGATGCATTATGATGCGGCAGGGAAGAAAGCGTTTATCACGCAACGGGATCGGTGGACTTCGGTGAAGTATGTGCTGCGGACGATTGGGATGATGCTGGTGGTTTGTATACGATTAAAGGGAGTGCAGAAGAAGTATCGCACGGAAGGGATGCAGTTGAGAACTTTGGCGTTTTGGAGAGAGTATTTAGGGTTGTGAGAAAATGGCAAAAGGGCAGCTTAATAGGTGAGAACAAGTGAAAAGAAAACGAAATATTATATTAACATTTATAATTCCTATTATTGTATTAATGCAAGTTTATTGTTTTCAAGGAATATTTGTTACTGGTGAAAAAAGCATATTTTTTTCTGATTTAAGTAATATTTATGCAGATGTCCTAATGGGATTAAAAAACAAAATTTTGTCAGGAGATGGCATTATATATAATTGGAATATGGGAGGCGGTATTAATTTTCTTCCATTAATATTTGGCAATCTTTCTAGTGTACTAAATATTTGTGTGTTTATTTTGCCAGATAACTTATTTCAGGAAACGGTATTATTGCTGCAGTTGGTACGAATAGGACTGGCAGGGATAAGCATATATATTTATTTATCATATCATTACGAAAAAGACAATGTAATGATGGTTGGGATTGCGGCTGCTTATTCGTTATCTGCATATATGGTATGTTTTATTCAGCATATTATGTGGTTCGATGCCATTGCATTATTACCTATTGTAATAATGTATACAGAAAAAATGTTAAAACGTACAAATTTAATTGATATAAGATTTGTGATCGTGTTGGCATTTACTTTTTGGTCTAGCTTTTACTTGGGATATATGATTTCAATTTTTTTATTTTTATATTCCATAGGAATTGTCCTGAATGAAGTAAAAGAAGTAAAGATTATATGCCAAAAATTAATAAAGGTAATATTAAATGGTATAATGGCGGCTGGCATATCAGCAGTATTTTTAATACCAATTGCCATTTCTTTAACAACTAATTCAGGAGGATTTGTAAGCCTTAAACTGTATTTAAGGTGTATTTTTACAGATATAATGTATTCTTTTTATCTTGGCAATTTTGATACATATTTGCCAAATGGAAGACCTATGTTATACTGTGGTATTTTTTCAATAATTTTACTTTTTGTGTATTTTAAAAGTAAAGAAACTGTAAAAAGAGAAAAAATTATTGATACTATAATACTTTTAATATTGTTATTATCAATTGAAATTGCGCCTATTTATTTTGCATGGCATATGTTTGATAATCCAGATTGGTTTGAAGTTCGCTTTTCATTTATTATTATTTTCTTTTTATTGACTTTGATATATAAGGCTTTGGATAAAATTAAAGTCATAGAACAAAAAGATATTATTATCGGCGGAATTATAACAGCAGTTATTTTATACTTTTGCATGAAAATATATAATGATTTAAACGGTTATGTTATTTTGGCTAATTATCTTTTTATTGTTGGATATTCTGTATTAGGGAAATTTTTCTTTGGTGATAATCGGAAGTGCAAGTGTATTATATTGACTATTGTAATTGCAGAACTTTGCATTAATGCAAATGTGGTAACGAAAGAAATGTTTGGTGCAGAACCAACAGAAAATTGTAAATATTACAATGAAACTTTGCGGCAAAATAAAGAAATTGTATCTTATATAGAACATATAGATTCAGGGTTTTACCGAATGGAAAAGGATTACTACAGACGTGAAAATGATTTATTGGCAGCAGGAGGGAAAGGAATATCAATATTTGCATCTTCTTATAATAAAGCATTTCATAATATGCTTGGAAGATTTGGGATAAGTTCAACAGATAAATTAATTCGATATGAAGGAAGTACATTGGTAACGGATGCATTACTGGGAATAAAGTATCTATGCGGTCAATGGGGATATTATACGGATTATAATTATTTAGATGAGATGTATGGTAAAAAAATATTTCAAAATCCATATGCATTTGGACTTGGAACTTTGGTGGATAAAGACTTGGAACACATGAATATAAACAATATGGAAAATCCGTTTGAAGTTCAAAATGAAGTAGTAAAGAAAATGTTTCATATATCAGAAAATATTTTTTATCCAGTTGAACCGACAGAAATTAAAATATCAAATTTACAGACAGAAATCTTGGAAGATGGAAATATTATCTACAGAAAGATAAATCAAGCAGACGAAGCAACAATAGAATTAACGATTAAGAAATCACAAAGTTATATATTATATACATATTTTCCTAGGGAATGTGGGGATGTTTCTTTATGGTTAAATGGTATGGGTATTAGCGGCTTTATGGGGCAGACGGGAAAAATATTGAATTTAGAAAACAATACCTATGGTGCTGACACGATAACAATAAAGGTTCTTATTAACAATGAGCAATGTGTACTAAATACTAAAATATTTTATGCATTAGATAGAGGGATGTTTTCTGAACTATTTGGTAAACAGAATTCAGTTTCAATAAATCAATTTTCAGCTTCAAATATTAGATTGGAGGTAAATGTAGAGAAAGAACAGTTATTATTTTTATCAATTCCATATGATAGAGGCTGGAAAATTTATGTAAAAGGAGAACCAAAAAAAGGGAAAGCGGTACTTGGAGGATTTACAGGAATTATATTAGAACAGGGAAACTATGAAGTAGAATTAAGATATGTTCCAGAAGGGTTTTTTATGGGACTTATCATATCAATGGGATTTATCGTGCTGCTAGCCGTTTATGAAATTAGGAAGAAGATAACTATGAGGAGGATAAATAAATGATTTACTTTAATCTACCACCAGTTGTAGGAAGTGAAATAGAAATGATTCAAGACGCAATACAACTTAGAAAAATTAGCGGAGATGGAAAATACACACATATGTGCAATGACTGGATTAAGGAAAAGACAAACGCGGCAGGCGTGCTGCTTACCACATCATGCACACATGCGACAGAGTTGGCAGCAATTTTGTGTGATATCAAACCTGGCGATGAAGTGATAATGCCAGCCTATACATTTGTTTCGACGGCGGATGCGTTTGTATTAAGGGGGGCTAAGGCAATATTTGTGGATATAAGGCCTGACACAATGAATATTGATGAGAACTTAATAGAGGAAGCTGTCACAGAAAAGACAAGAGCTATTGTTCCGGTTCATTATGCGGGCGTGTCCTGTAATATGGACAAAATAATGGAAATAGCAAAAAAACATAATTTATATGTAATAGAGGATGCAGCACAGGGTATGATGGCGTCATATAAGGGACAACAGTTGGGAACGATTGGTGATATTGGATGCTACAGTTTTCATGAAACAAAAAATTACAGTATGGGTGAAGGTGGCGCTATCCTTTTAAAAGATGGCAATATGCTTGAAGAAGCAGAAATTATAAGGGAAAAGGGCACTAATAGAAGTAAGTATTTCAGAGGACAGATAGATAAATACACATGGGTGGCAGCAGGTTCTTCTTACCTTCCCAGTGAACTGAATGCAGCATATTTATGGGCACAGCTTTTAAAGGCTGATGAAATCTATGATAATAGGATGGCATCATGGAAACGATACTATGAGGCGTTCAATGAACTTGCAGAGAGCGGCTTTATTGAACTTCCCAGTATACCAGAAGATTGTGTACATAATGCTCATATGTTTTATATTAAGTCAAAAGATTTGGAAGAAAGGACAAGACTGATATCGTATTTGAAAGAAAATGGTATTATGGCAGTATTTCATTATATACCACTTCATACTGCACCAGCAGGGAAGAAATATGGTGAATTTAGGGGTGAAGACAGATATACTACAACCGAGAGTGAGCGTCTCGTAAGATTACCGTTGTATTATGGGCTTAGTGAGCAGGATCAGTCCAAAGTAATAGAGGGAGTAAAGAAATTTTACAAAGGTAAGTATACCGACAAACGTTAAGATTTTCCAGTTTCTGCACAACCCATATTGCATAAGCGGGCAATACGTGCTGTGCAGAAAGGAAAGTCGAATCGTTCGTGAGTATAATAGAAATGGAGGACAAGTATGGTAGTTAGTGAGAGACCATGGGAAAAAAGAAATTTAGGTGTGGAAAGCTGTGCGTTTTACATAAAAAAGGACGAAAACACTGCGGAATGTATGAAGGATTTGGAAAAATATCAGCATCAATATCAGGTAATGTACATCCAATGGGGCAATGCAGCAGCATTAAAAGAGGCACAGAAACATGGATTTATAATGACAGAAATGAACTTGCATCTGCAAAAGAAACTGAATACTGAAGCTATGCCTTCCATATACAAACGGTATGAACAGCACTTGACTTACTCAATAGCTTCTTTAGAGGAACAGAAGTGGCTGTTACAGACGATTAGGACGGGGAAGATTTTTACAACAGATAGGGTGGCAATGGATTCACATTTTGGTTTGGAATGTGCAGGCAGGCGTTATGCATATTGGGCAGAAGATGTATTGGCAGATGGAGCGACATTGCTTTTAATGAAGTATAAAGAGAAAGTAATTTCGTTTGATATATTGATAGGCAGGGACAGTGAAACTGTGGATGCGATATTGGGTGGACTGCTTCCGGAATTTGAAGCATCGGGATTAGGCTTTGCGGGACTTTATCTTATTTCTCAATGGGCAAAAGGTGAAAATTATAAAAAGATTGTGACGAATGTGTCCTCTAATAATTTACCAATATTGCGATTACATGAACTATTTGGATATGGTGTTGATGATTTGGCATATGTGCTAACAAAATATTTATAGGTAAAGCATTAAGCAAATAGAAGTGTAGGGAGAAAGATATATGAGTTACAGGCTAAATGGGAAGCGAGCATTTATTACAGGCACTAACAGGGGGATTGGGCTGAAAATTGTTGAAAGCTTTGCAAAAGAAGGTGTTAATATTGTTGCGCATGCTAGAAAATACTCTAAATTATTTGAAGATAAAATGAAGGAAATTTCTAAAGAAAACGGAGTAGAGATAGATACTATTTATTTTGATATGTCAGATGTTTCTTGCATGAAAGATAGTGTGAAAAAACTGATCGGTAGAAGGAGAGAAATAGATATTCTTGTAAATAATGCTGGAGTTGCACATGGCGGATTATTTCAGATGACAGCAATTGATGATATAAAAAAAGTGTTTGAAGTGAATTTATTTGGCATGATGCAATTGACACAGCTTTTGATAAGGTCAATGCTTAGAAATGGGGGAGCTATTATTAATATGGCATCTATCTCGGGAATTGAACTTCGAGAGGGAAACTGTGCTTATGGAGTATCTAAGGCAGGGGTTATTGCTTTTACAAAAACATTATCTGCTGAACTAGCTTCTCATGGAATAAGAGTAAATGCAGTAGCGCCAGGACTTACAGATACAGACATGGCAACGCTAATGGAGGAGAAAGCAGGAATTAATATGGTTAGAGAAACGGCAATGGGCAGATTAGCAAAACCAGAAGAAATTGCAGAAACAGTCTTGTTTTTGGCATCTGAAAACGCTTCGTTTATTTCTGGACAAACCATCAGGGTTGATGGAGGTGAAAAATGATGACAGACGAAAAAATGTTATTAGAAGAATGCCGTGCAATGTGTATTAGAATGCGAAAAAATTCGTTAAAAATGTCGCTTGAAGCTGGCAGAACGGGAGCACATCTTGGTGGTGGTTTGTCTATGATTGAAATAATGGCTGTATTATATTATGCAGTTATGAAAATAAATCCAAAGGATACTTACAGCGAGCATCGAGACAGATTTATACTTAGTAAGGGGCATGGGGTATTGGCGTTATATGCAGCTATGTACGAAAGAGGTTTTTTTTCGGAAGAAGATTTAGAAAATTTTAAGGCAGATAATGCACTTTTATCAGGGCATCCTTCGATGAATCAAGAAAAAGGAATTGAATTTTCAAGCGGAAGTTTAGGTCAGGGCTTATCGTTGGGAGTTGGCGTCTGTATTGCCCTTAATAGAAAAAATAACTTCGATTCAAAAGTATATGTTTTGTTGGGGGATGGTGAATGTGATGAAGGTTCTGTATGGGAAGCGGCTGCATCGGCGTCACACTATAATCTAAAAAATCTTGTAGCTATTATAGATAAAAATGGTCTACAGTATGATGGTAGGACGCAAGAGGTACTTTCTATGTCTGATATGGGAAATAAATGGAGGAGCTTTGGATGGGAAGTCAGGGAAGTGGATGGACATGATGTGAGGGAACTCTATTATGCTTTTCAAACGGAATCAGATAAACCACTTGCTGTGATCGCCAATACAGTCAAAGGAAAAGGAATTTCATTTATGGAAAATGACCCTAAATGGCATCATGCACAGCTTACACAAAAGTTATATGATATGGCAATGAAAGAATTGGAGGATATGGCATGATTCAGTATACACCAATTAATATCAAAACATGGAGCAGGCTCGGGTCATGTGGTGCATTTGGAATTGCAGCAATGGAGCTTCCTGAAATTGATGAAAACATAATGATAACTACGGCTGACCTGTGTTTTTATTCTGGACTGGAAAGATTTAGAACTAAATATGAAGATCGTCTTATAAATGTTGGAATAGCAGAACAAAATATGATTGGAATAGCGGCAGGAATGGCGAAAGAAGGATTAAATGTGTTTGCAACTACATATGCTACTTTTGCGAGTACGCGTTGTGCTGATCAGGTAAGAATTAACATGGGATATATGCAGTTACCAATAAGACTTGTAGGACTGACCGCAGGACTCTCTGTAGGAATATTAGGCGCAACACATATGAGCTTTGAAGACATTGCAATTATGAGGGGCATTCCTAATATTACAATTGTAGCGCCTGCTGATTGTACAGAAACCGTTAAAGCGACCTTGTCTGCTGCAAAATATCCAGGGTCAATATACTTACGTTTGTCTGGAACAATGAATTGTCCTATTGTATATCACGATGATTATGATTTTGAAATTGGAAAAGCTGTTGTTTTGCAGGAAGGAAAAGATATCGCATTAATTGCAAATGGACCGATGGTATGCAAGGCAGTTGAAGTAGCAAATATGCTAGGGGATGAGGGGATTACATGCACAGTATTGGACATGCATACAATAAAACCTTTGGATACCGAGTCGATTAAAAAATGTTTGGGGCATAAGTTAATTATTACATTGGAAGAACATAGTGTTATTGGCGGTCTTGGCGGGGCGGTAGCAGAATATTTATCAGGGATGGATAACCATCCGCCGCTTTATACTGTTGGAATTAGTGATAAATTCGTAAAAGCAGCTTCTTATGAGTATTTGTTAGAAGAGTACGGGCTTACGGTACATAAAGTAAAGGAACAAATTATTAAAAAATATAATTCAAGGGGGAAATGTCGATGAGCAACAAGGAAAAATACATTCAGGCATTTGTAGAAACACTTTCTATCGAGGCAGAGGAAACAGAAGGATTGAAATACCAGGAGATACCAAATTGGGATTCTGTAGGACACATGGGACTTGTGGCGGCAATCGAGGATGCTTTTGACATTATGATGGATACAGATGATATTATTGATTTTAGTTCTTTTGAGAAGGGAATGGAGATATTAAGAAAATATGATGTGGAAATTTAAGGAATACGGGGATAAAATTGCAGCATTGGATGATACCGGAAATTCAGTTACATACACGCAATTAGAAGAATTATCAGGTATATTTAGAAAGTTTGCTTACAGGAAGCTTATTTTTCATATATGCAGAAACGCTGTAGGTTCATTTGCGGGTTATGCGGCCATGATAAATGCAGGAGTCGTGCCTGTTATGATAGCAGAGGATATGGATAAAGCGTTAATGGAAAATCTTTGGAACGTTTACCAGCCTGACTTTATATGGGTTTCATCTGAAAGACAAGATCAGTTTGTGGATGGAAGATCCGTGTATCGTGCATATGGTTATGTATTGTTAGATGTTAAGGAAACACCAGATGAAGGTGAAGAATTATATGAAGAATTGGCACTGCTTCTTACGACATCAGGTTCAACAGGAAGCCCAAAGCTGGTACGTCAGAGTTATGCAAATATAAGGGCAAACACAAAATCTATTGTCCAGTATTTGGAACTAGATGAAACGGAACGGCCCATAACGACACTTCCAATGACTTATACATATGGATTGTCAATTATTAATTCCCATTTGTATGTAGGGGCAACATTACTAATGACACAACATACATTGATGCAGAAAGAATTTTGGGAATTTCTAAAAAGCCAACAGGCCACTTCGTTTGGCGGAGTTCCTTATACCTATGAAATGTTGAAAAAACTCAGGTATTTTCGTATGGAACTTCCGTCTATAAGAACTATGACACAGGCGGGAGGCAAACTGACTCCGGAACTTCACAAAGAGTTTGCCGAATATGCACAGACTGCAGGAAAAAAGTTTGTGGTTATGTATGGTCAGACAGAGGCAACTGCAAGGATGGCTTACCTGCCTGCGGACAAGGCGCTTGAGAAAGCCGGGAGTATGGGAATTGCAATTCCGGGTGGGCATTTTGACTTAATCGATGCACAAGGAAAAATAATTGAAGAACCTGATACTGTTGGAGAACTTGTTTATAAAGGTGAAAATGTTACCCTTGGATATGCATTGTCTAGGTCTGACCTGGCAAAAGGAGATGAGCGTGGAGGACGCCTAGAAACCGGGGATATGGCAAAGCGGGACAGCGATGGATATTACTATATTGTAGGCAGAAAGAAACGATTTTTAAAAATGTTTGGAAAACGCGTAAACATGGATGAAATTGACTGCCTAGTTAAGGAAAAGTTTGATGGTATTGAATGTGCAAGCACTGGCGTGGATGATACAATGTATATTTTTGTAGATAATAAGGAAGTGATGGACAGTGTCCATGGATATGTTGCAGAAAAAATACATATAAATTCATCAGCTATCAGGGTAAAGTACATTGCGTCCATTCCTAAAAATGAGTCGGGAAAGACGCTGTATACGAAGCTGGAGGCGTATTATGACTAAAATAAGGCGTGGTGTTTGGAGGCGTTATGATAGATTACAGTAAGTGTTTGGAATATGAACCTTATGCGATGGATAAAAATCAAAAAGACAAATTCCTGACAGAATGTTTGTGGAATCTTACAAGATACCATTATGATCATTGCAAGGAATACAGGAAAATACTGGATTCAGAAAATTTTGATATTAATACGGTGCATGACTATCATGATCTGCCATTTCTGCCAGTAAGGTTATTTAAAGAATATAACTTAAAAAGTATTGGTGAGGGAGAAATACAAAAGACAATGACATCATCAGGAACGACAGGGCAAAGCGTATCCAAAATATATCTGGATAAAGAGAATGCATCCAACCAGACAAAAGTGTTAACGAGGATTGTTTCGGATTATATTGGAAAAAAACGTCTTCCCATGTTGATTCTTGACACATCTGCGCTATTGAAAAATAGGTCAATGTTTTCTGCGCGTGGCGCTGGAATTTTAGGATTTTCAATATTTGCAAGGGACAAACTGTATGCATTGGATGAAGATATGCAGCTTGATATTGATGGAATGAAAACCTTTCTTGAAAAACATGAGGGAGAGAATCTCTTTCTGTTCGGATTTACATTTATGATTTGGCAGCATTTTTACAAGGAGTTGTTGCGGACAGGATACAGACCAGACTTATCCAGAGGAATACTGATTCATGGAGGCGGCTGGAAAAAGCTTATATCAGAAGCGGTTTCTCCACAGGAGTTTAAGGAGAGCATGAGGCAGGTATGTGGAATCAGGAACGTACATGATTATTATGGAATGGTAGAACAGACCGGGACAATTTATATGGAATGTGAATGCGGACATTTGCATACATCGGTATTTTCGGATGTGATAATACGCAGGCCATATGATTTTTCGGAGGCAGATGTTGGAGAAGAAGGTTTGGTAGAAACAGTATCTATTTTGCCAAAGTCATATCCCGGTCATGTATTGCTGACAGAGGATTGCGGCACTGTTTTGGGAGTGGATGATTGTCCCTGTGGAAGGAAAGGGAAATATTTCAAGATAAGCGGAAGAATCAAAAACGCAGAAATCAGGGGGTGCAGTGACACATATGCAGAGAAGTTTTAATGGAATAGATATCCTATATGCGGCAGCCGATAGTTTTGAGGAGGTAAAGGCACTGCCTTCTAAAAGAATATTTTGTAACGAAGTGTGTGAATTTTTAAATTATTTGTCAGCAGCTATCAGAAAAGACAAAGAGGCTTGCCAGTATCCTGATATTGTGACTTTTGGATTCTTTTGCAGAAGGGCAAATATTGAGCAGTTGAAGAAACGGTATAACCGGGAAGATATACGTATTGGACGTGGGCTTGCATATCATATAGCACCGTCCAATGTCCCGATAAATTTCGCATATACGCTGGTAGCGGGACTGTTATCGGGAAATGCCAATGTAGTCCGTGTATCAACAAAGGATTTTAGGCAGACATTTATCCTATGCAGACTGATTCAAGCGGTTATTGAGGAGCTGAAGTTAGAGATAGGAAAATATATTGTAATATGCCAGTATAAAAGAGAGAAGGAAAAGACGGATTATCTTTCATCCTTATGTGATTTAAGAGTTGTATGGGGAGGAGATAACACCATAACAGAAATTAGAAAAAGTGAAATCGCATCAAGATGTATTGAAATAACATTTGCAGACAGGTATTCGCTGGCAGTGTTTTATGCAGAGGATGTGTTGAAAATAAAGGATTGGGAGGATATTTCCCGCCGTTTTTTCAATGATACATATTTATATGATCAAAATGCATGTTCGTCGCCACGTATGATTTACTGGATAGGAAACAAAGAAACAATTGCATCTGCGCAGGAATTGTTTTGGAAAAAATTTCACCAATTTTTGAAAGAGCGTTATACAATAGAGCCTATCATAGCAGTAGATAAGCTAACAATGGGATATCGGGCGGCAATAGATTTTGAAGATGCTGTATTCGTTGAGCGTGAGGATAATCTGATAAACAGAATTAAAATCGGGACACTTGATAAATGTGTTTCTCTGTATGCGTGTCCGGGAGGCAGTTTTTTGGAATATGAGGACAGCAGTTTGGAGGGATTGTTTTCGATTATTAACAAAAAATACCAGACACTGGCATATCTTGGTGGAAACGGCAGGGCAATTGCACTGCAGGTTGCCAATGCGGGATGTGCAGGAATTGACCGTGTTGTCCCTGTTGGTAAAACAGCAGATTTTACACTTACTTGGGATGGATATGATTTGGTGAATATAATGTCAAGAGAAGTGTTTGTTGATACACAATAATAGTTTGGACTGTTTTTGATCACCAGTATAATTGGGGAGAGTATTATGAAATTATCATTTGTTGTGCCATGCTATCGGTCTGAAAATACAATTAAAACAGTAGTTGATGAAATGATTACAACTGTTCAGACACGAACAGGTTATGATTATGAAGTTATTTTGGTTAATGACAATTCGCCGGATAATGTATGGCGCGTAATTAAGGAATTATCTGAAAATAATGCGAAAATAACAGGAATATCATTGGCGAGAAATTTTGGACAGCATTCTGCGCTTCTTGCAGGATATGTACATTGTACAGGGGAATATGTGATTTCCCTGGATGATGACGGACAGGCTCCGCTGGAATCCTTGTATGAGTTGCTGGACAAGCTTGAGGAAGGGTATGATGTTGTCTATGCATATTATAATGAAATCAAACAGACTGCTTTTAGACGGTTTGGCACATGGATGGCACAGAAAATGGGAGAGGTAATGCTCGACCAGCCAAAGAACCTGAAAGCAAGCAGTTTTTATATAGCACGGAAATTTGTTATTGATGAAATTATCCAGTACAAAAACGCATATCCTTATTTGCTTGGACTAGTTCTTCGCACCACGCGGAATATCGCATGTATTCAAACAAATCACCGGAAGCGTCTGGAAGGAACATCAGGCTATTCATTCCGTCGTCTGCTGGGACTATGGGTAAATGGGTTTACGGCATTTTCGGTGAAACCGCTGGAGTTGGGGATTGTGATGGGAGTAATTTGTGCACTTGCTGGTTTTGTATGTGCAGTTACGGTTATCATACGGAAATTTATGGGCTATACAACCATGCTTGGGTGGAGCTCGACGATTTCAATCATTCTCGTAATTGGCGGTATGATACTGGTAATGCTGGGACTGATTGGCGAATATATCGGGCGCATATACATTAGCATTAACAATGCACCCCAATATGTGATTAAGGAAGTGACGGGATCACATGAAAAAATATAAATACATTTTTCTGCTGCATATTCTGCTTGCGCTGTATTCCATGGTGGGAATTGCGTCAAAATATGCGGCGCAGCAGGAATTTTTGTCTGTTTCGTTTCTTTTCCTTTATGGAATTGTGGCGGCGGCTTTATTCTTATATGCAATATTTTGGCAGCAGATTATTAAAAAACTTCCATTAGTTACGGCTTATGCCAACAAAGCGGTTACCGTTGTGTGGGGAATTGTTTGGGGGATTCTGTATTTTAATGAGAAAATTACTTTTATGAAAATTATAGGAGCTATAATAATTATTATTGGCGTATACATAGTTGTTTCAAGCGGAGAATAGGGGAGAAGACGATGAAAGAAAAAAAGAATAGCCAAATGTATGTTATTAGGTGCAATGCTTGTAAGTAGGTTTTATGATTTTTTATTGGAACATGACCTGACATATGGATATGCAACTTTTTGGAATGCGTATCCGATTACTGTTTTAAGCAATGAGAACGTTATTGTAGTGGCGCATGATGCAAGAAGACCAACAGTGCCATATTATTTTAATGAAAATTCAGCAAGTAAATACAATTACTATGCTATTTCAGAGGATTATTATAATACCGAGTTGCATAATGGGAGATGTTTTGTGCTCGTTCTTGCAGGAGAAACAATTCCTGAGCAGTATTACCAGCTTGCGGAGGATACACTAACTTATGAAGGTTTTACCATATTGGTATATGGTAAAAACATTAATGAGTATCCTGAACTGGAGGCAGTTCAGTAAGGAACAGGGTATGAAGTTTTATGAAGGGAATTGTATGGAATGAAGGGTGTATATATCATAGTGTTTCTGCTGTCTGTGCTGATATCAGCAATATCACAGACTTTATTAAAGATTAGCGCATGCGGAGAATACGAATCCAAAATAAAAGAATATTTAAACTTCAAAGTTATACTGGCATATGCAATTTTTTTTATATCAAGTCTTTTGACAATTTTGGCATATCGTGGAGTCCCGCTGTCCATGGGAGCAGTGCTTGAAACGACAGGGTATTTGTGGGTTTCGCTGTTAGGACATTTTGTGTTAAAGGAAAAAGTCAGCAGGCGTAAAGCACTGGGACTTGCTGTAATTGTGTGTGGTGTGATTGTATCTGGGATTTCATGATAAGGTAGAAAACAGATGATAGCGGCTACACGTGAATAAAAAGGAAAAAAATGAATAGAAAATTAAACTGTTTGTTTGCCAACAAGAAGTTATTGTTTTTATCCATTATAAATATAATGCTTGTTTTGATTGTATTGTACTTTTTCTGCCCATTATATGAGGAAAATGATGATTTTGGAATAAGCTGCATTGCTTCGGGACTTTATGGGACAGAGTATATGCAGTATCTTATATACTCTAATATAATATATGGTTATTTTTTAAAAGTGCTCGGCCTGATATTTTCAGGGATAAATTGGTATGTGATAATGCAGTATTTATTATTGACAGTATCCGTTATTGCCATATTTTATTGTTTTAGTTTTCGATTTCCGTTTCATATTGTGGTATGCGCCAATATGCTGTTCTGGTATATGGGATTTTTACAGCAAATAAGAAGAATACAATTTACGCGGACAGCGTCTGTGTTATGTATAGCAGGCTTTGTGCTAATATGGCACGGAGTATCACTTTCGAAACGTATCGCAAACATTTTAGGTATTGTGTTAATTGTTTTTGGAAGCAGTATCCGCTTGGATTGTTTTTTTTCCGTTTTCCCTTTTTTTATTGTTTTATTTTTCTTTTTATGTTTTTCAAAGGAAGGTGTTCAAAGGCAGATTTTCCAAAGATATTTGAAGGTATTGTTTATATTATTATGCGTGATAGGATTATTTATAGCTGTGAACCATATATGTTATTTTCAAAATGAAGACTGGGCAGATTATAAACGATATAATGCAGTCCGTGGGGAACTGCTGGATTGTGGATTGCCTGGATGGGCGGATTACAGGGAGAAATATAAAGCAATCGGATATACAGAAAATGATACAAGGATTTTGGGGGAATGGATATTAGAGGATAATAAAAAGTTTGATTATAAACATTTAAGTGAAATTGCTTCATGGAAACAGAAACCGAAATTTGATGCATCCTTGATTCAGATGTACTTAAAGGATTTTTTGACAAAAAAGCATTCCACGGTTCTATTTGATATATGGATGATATTTTTAGTCGTCTGTTTGTTTAAAAATAATATATGCAGATTTTTTTCAGTTTCCAATTTGATTCTTATAATGGGAGAGTATTTTTGGCTGTACAATAAAGGGAGAGTTCTTCCGAGAGCGGAATATGGCATAATACTTGCTGCTATTTTTAGTCTGCTAATTTGTTTTGCAAATTTTTATGTAAAAAAAGACTATAATAAGCAGTTTTGCATAAGATTTGTAGCAGGAACCCTTATATTTTCTTTATTGTTTTTGTGGAATGATTATGTGATACATTATAGGGATTACTATACGGGAACTGCGCAGAAGGACTGGGAGGCACAGGGGAAATTGGTAGAGAAGCTTTCTCGAAATACAGATTGTGTCTATGTACTTAATACAATCTCTTTTATTTGGCCATGTTTATATTTTGAACCTTATGAAAAACCACCTGAGTACTTTCTGTCTAATTTTTGTTTTGCAGGAGGCTGGCATACGAATTCGCCGTTTAGTAAAAAGGTTTTAGTTAAACTGGGCATAAAAAATCCTATGGAGGATTTATTGTATAAGGAGAATGTATATTATGTAAAAGCTGCAGGGGATGGAATTGATAGTGAACTGTTGTTCTTACAACAAAATTATAAGTTTGATGCACAAGTTCGGATAGAAGACTGTGTCGATGGATACAATATTTACAAATTTTATTAATAACTTGTTAGTACCACATAACGAGGTGAGGGCAAATGGGATATGGAGATTCCGATTATAATGCTCATGCCAATCTAGCACTCTTATTAAGGGAAACTGGGGCGGAGGAGGTGTTAAGGAACTGCATATATCCATTATGGCACATTCTGGTAGCGATGACAAATGGATTTTTTGTGATTCCCATAGACAGAGGACAGGCTTGTATTGTGTATCCTTTTTTCCGGACAGGCAGAGTACAGTATATTTGCGGAAACAGGAGAACGCAGGTATCATGGCAACTTTGGCTGGGGTTTGCAGCTTGCGACATTTTAACTTATTTTGTCAGTGTTAAAAATTTTTATATGTCAAATTTTGACTATGATTACGATAATGGTTGGGAACGGGGAAAATATTGGCTGGCTTATCCTGTTCCTACAGTTTTCTTTCGGGATATATTATATTGTCTATCTGCTTACAACAGCGGGACAATTTTTTAGATCATATTGGGTTTGTTAATAAGCGGCTATGCAATCGTTAAAGCATCGTAAGGTAATAGAGGGAATGCGAAGATATAATACATAGTTAGTATAGCAGCCGGAACATAGTTTTCTGCCAGTAATTGGATATTTCTGTCAGTGACATTCTCAAGATGCAAATTAATGGCATGAATACTTGCTTTAACGGATTCCATTTCGGATTTTAGTGTGTTGACATCTGCCTTTAAACTTCCAACATCCGCCTTTAAACTTCCAACATCCGCCTTTAGACTTTCAACATCCGCCTTTAGACTTCCAACATCTGTTTTAATGGCATTAATTTCAACTTTTAAATCCCGAATTTCATCTTTAATAGGCTGTAGTTCTGTCTGAAATTTCGTGTCTAATTTTACATCCAATAATTTCGATATTGCCAATAAATCTTCATTTGTCAATGTCATATGTTTTCCCCCTTTCTATGTATGGAGATATTATAGCATTACTCCTATATAAAGTCACTATTCATACTCAATGTCATTAACTTAAGCCTTCTGCCCCCTGATCAGCATTAGAAAATGTCTGGAAATTCAAGGTTTTGCACAACCGAGTTCGGTCAGAAATGCCTTAAGTAAATGACATTGATTCATACTAACCAAATTTCAAGCCTGCAATTGATTATGCCATTTGCCATAGTTACCAGAACATACCAAAGTCGACCAGAAATATCTCTTTTTTCAGAATTTCAATTATGTTATGATACTTTCTTATGGATTTTACAGTGCAGTGCAAAATTCTAGGCTGAATAATATTGGATAATTCCGTATTTTTTTACATACTATAAATTCTTCATTTTAAAAACATTGAATTTATGCGTCTTATCTGCTACAATAATCTGTAGCTTATTAAGAAGCATCGTTGTATTGACGGATTTATGCTATTTTTTCAGTGCCGTGGTGCTGGTAAATAAGGACTTTTTATGATTGGAGTAAAAAATGAATATTATTAATAAGGTATTTGGCACACATAGTGAACGCGAATTAAAGAGAATCGAACCTATTGTTAAGAAGATTGAAAGTTATAGGGAAGAAATGGGAACGCTCACCGATGATGCGCTAAGGGCAAAGACGGCGGAGTTTAAGAAAAGAGTCGCAGACGGGACAAGTCTTGATGAGATTCTTCCAGAGGCGTATGCAGTGGTTCGCGAGGGCGCTAAGCGTGTATTAAATCAGGAACACTATAGGGTACAGCTTATCGGTGGTATTATTCTTCACCAAGGTCGTATTGCAGAAATGAAAACCGGTGAAGGTAAGACACAGACTGCTTTGCTTCCGGCGTATTTAAACGCATTAGAGGGGAAAGGGGTTCATGTTGTTACCGTAAACGACTATCTTGCGAAGCGAGATGCGGAGTGGATGGGGCAGGTACATGAGTTCCTTGGATTAAAGGTGGGCGTTGTGCTCAACGATATGAAGCCGGAGGAGCGCAGGGAAGCCTATGGCTGTGATATTACGTATGTTACCAATAACGAACTGGGGTTTGATTATTTGCGTGACAATATGGTTATCTACAAAGAGCAGCTTGTACTTCGCGATTTGCATTATGCGATTATCGACGAGGTGGACTCTGTACTGATTGACGAGGCGAGAACGCCGCTGATTATTTCAGGTCAAAGCAGCAAATCCACCAAGCTTTATGAGGTTTGCGATATTTTAGCCAGACAACTCAAACGCGGCGAGGATGTGCCCGAAATGACAAAGATGGATTTTATGATGGGCATTGAGCAGGAGGAAACAGGCGACTTTGTTGTAAATGAAAAGGATAAAGTGGTAAATTTAACTGCGGCAGGTGTGGAAAAGGTAGAGAAATTTTTCCAGATTGAAAACCTTGCAGATCCTGAAAACCTAGAAATTCAGCATAATATTATTTTAGCGCTGCGTGCACATAATTTAATGTTCCGTGATCAGGATTATGTAGTCAAAGATGATCAGGTATTAATCGTGGATGAGTTTACAGGGCGTATTATGCCAGGACGCCGTTATTCGGATGGACTGCATCAAGCGATTGAAGCGAAAGAACATGTAAAAGTGAAGCGAGAGAGCAAAACACTTGCAACGATTACATTCCAGAATTTCTTCAATAAATTTGATAAAAAATGTGGTATGACAGGTACTGCTTTGACCGAGGAAAAAGAGTTTCGTGATATCTATGGTATGGATGTAGTGGAAATCCCTACAAACCGTCCAATTGCCAGAGTGGATCAGCAGGATAGTGTATATAAGACACGAAAAGAAAAACTTCATGCCATTGTAGAAGCAGTACAGGAGGCACATGCAAAAGGACAGCCAGTCTTGGTTGGTACGATTACTATTGAAGCGAGTGAAGAACTTAGTAAAATGCTTACAAAGCGTGGGATTCAGCATAAAGTCTTAAATGCGAAGTTTCATGAATTGGAAGCGGAAATTGTAGCAGATGCAGGGCAGCATGGTGCAGTTACGATTGCTACAAATATGGCAGGACGTGGTACAGATATTAAACTGGACGAAGAATCACGGGCAGCAGGCGGTCTAATGATTATTGGTACAGAACGCCATGAGTCCAGACGTATTGACAATCAGTTAAGAGGACGTTCTGGACGTCAGGGTGACCCAGGTTCTTCAAAGTTTTATATTTCATTGGAAGATGATTTGATGCGTCTATTTGGTTCTGAACGGTTAATCGGTATGTTTAATACGCTTGGTATTCCAGAGGGGCAGGAAATTGAGCATAAGATGCTTACCAGCGCCATTGAAAACGCGCAAAAGAAAATCGAGAATAATAACTTTGGTATTCGAAAGAACTTGCTGGAATACGATCAAGTAATGAACGAACAGCGTGAAATTATTTATGAGGAGCGCCGTCGTGTACTAGATGGCGAGAGTATGCGGGATGCCATATACAAAATGATAACCGATATTGTGGAAAGTTCTGTGGATACAGCAATTAATGATGACATGGATCCAGAAGAATGGGATTTTAATGAATTAAATACTTTACTGCTTCCCGTAGTTCCGATTCGTCCTGTGATTTTAGACCGAGTAGATAAGAAGACAAAAAACGGCTTAAAACATCAATTAAAAGAGGAAGCAGTTAAGTTGTATGAAAGCAAGGAAGCAGAATTTCCAGAACCAGAAAATATACGTGAAATTGAACGTGTTATTTTATTAAAAGTGATTGATCGCAAGTGGATGAATCATATTGACGATATGGAACAGTTGCGTCAAGGTGTTGGCTTACAGGCATATGGACAACGCGATCCACTTGTAGAATATAAAATGAACGGGTATGAAATGTTTGACGCAATGACTTCTAATATTAAAGAAGATACTGTGCGTCTGCTGCTCCACGTTAAGGTAGAACAGAAGGTAGAGCGTGAGGAAGTGGCGAAGGTGACAGGTACGAACAAGGATGACTCCTTACAGAAAGGCCCTGTAAAAAAGGAAGCGAAGGTTTATCCAAACGATCCATGTCCTTGCGGCAGCGGCAAGAAATATAAACAGTGCTGTGGTAGAAATTCTTAAACAAACACAAGAAAATTAGTTGTATTGTATGAAAGATATTTAAAGCTAAGGAAGTACTTGTGATAAGTAATGGTCATAATTAATTTATTAACAGTTCCTAAAGATTTTAATTATAATAAATAAAGGTGGTGAACGCAATGGTAGAACTCGACCAGATGAAACAAGAATTACAGACCTACGAAAGTCCATTAGCGGAAGTGAGGGATTCACTTTGACCTCGCTGGCAAGGAGAAACGGATAGAAGAATTGGAGCGGGAAATGGAAGCACCAGGATTTTGGGATGATCCTGACCGTTCCAATCGCCAGATGAAAGAGTTGAAACAGTTAAAAGGTACTGTTGACCAATGTAATGGGTTGAAAACAAAGTACGAGGATATTGAAACACTGATAGAGATGGGATATGAAGCAGAAGAAGCAGAACTGATTCCGGAAATTCGAGAGGAACTAGACAGCTTTATTACGGAATTTGAAACATTGCGTATCAGTACGCTTTTATCCGAAGAATATGACAAGTGCAATGCGATATTAAAGTTAAACGCAGGCGCAGGCGGTACAGAAAGCTGTGACTGGGCAGGGATGCTTTATCGTATGTATACACGGTGGGCAGAGAAAAAATCGTTTACAATTGATGTTTTAGACTATCTTGACGGCGATGAGGCTGGGATTAAGTCCATAACATTTCAGGTAAACGGTGAGAATGCTTATGGGTATCTAAAATCGGAAAAGGGTGTGCATAGGCTTGTGCGGATATCGCCGTTTAATGCGCAGGGGAAACGACAGACTTCGTTTGTATCGCTGGATGTTATGCCGGATATTGAAGAAGATTTGGACGTGGAAATCAATGAAGATGATCTGCGTATTGATACCTACCGAAGCAGCGGTGCGGGCGGACAGCATATTAATAAGACATCTTCTGCTATTCGTATTACACATATTCCAACAGGAACTGTAGTACAGTGCCAGAACGAACGTTCGCAGTTTCAAAATAAGGATAAAGCAATGCAGATGCTAAAGGCGAAACTGTTCTTGCTAAAACAGGAGGCAAATGCTGAGAAACTTTCGGATATTCGCGGAGAAGTGAAAGAGATCGGCTGGGGAAATCAGATTCGCTCGTATGTAATGCAGCCATACACTATGGTAAAGGATCATAGAACCAATTTTGAATCTGGAAATGTAGATGCCGTGATGGATGGCAGTTTGGACGGATTTATCAATGCATATTTGAAATGGAAAAGCACGACCCCCAATTAAAAGGGGTCGTGTTTTTACTATAAAACGTTATTTTAAAACGTTAATTTAAACGTTATTTTGTGATGGTCTATTTGTGATTAAATCCAGATAAAAATTCGCAAAAGATACCTGCATATGGGGAATAATCCATAATAAGGGAATACAGCATAAAATAAGACTTAATAATATCATTGGAATAAAGCTTAAATTTAATATAAAATAACGTAAGCGGTTTCCACGCATCACTTCCCAGCATCGTTTAAGAATGGTAGTAATATTATCTTTTGGAAAATCTAAAATCATATACAATGCAGGAAAAAAAGATATTGTAATAATAAAATATACCAAAGAACACAACTGGAACACTAAAAGGGAAGGAAGCATTGCGGAATAAAACACTTGTAGCTGTTCAATAATATCGATTGAAGAAGTTGCAAGTTGCCTTAATATAGGGACAGCATCGGGCTGTACAAAATAGCTGGGTATCATGCATACAAAGTTAACCAAGGTAAAAAATAGTCCAAGTTTAATGGCTTTATCTGGACTGTTCTTAAATCCATAAAACAAATCTGAAATCTGACAAGGCATTTCACACGCAACGTGCAAATGAAACAGGCAGACGCCGACTTGCAGCACGTAAATAAGCAATTGGACGATAAATGTTACAATATAGTATAATATAAGACTGAAATTAGAAGTAATTGGAATCATTCTGCTGACAAGAAAAGGGGCAAGCGTGGAGATAATTACTTCAACAAACATAGCAGCAATAAGAATGCCCATCTTGCCGTTCATCTGCATCCGCGATATAAATTTTAATTCTGTAATACTCTTATGTTGGTTCATAGTATAAAATCCTTTCTGATTGGTATTCGGAAAACATAAGGCAGTCTTCCGGTGCATAATAATATTAATAAGTATTGTATCATGTTTTCTCGTATAAAACAATGTTCTAATAAATAGTTTTTTTTGTAACAGTTCAGGTAGGTCTGCGCATTTACTGCGCTGACCGTAATAAAATGTAGTGGTTGGAGGTATCCAGCCCATCGCGAAGCGATTTCTAATGGCTGGATACATAACAGTTCAATGGGCTATCTGAACTGTTACTTTTTCTCTGATATATTTTGGAATTTCTGTGATCTTTTTTCTTGAATGAACATGGTATTTGTCTTATAATAGATAAGGATTGCGCAGTATTGTGCAAAAAGAAATGTAAAAAACAGAAACAAAATAAGAAAGGGAAATGCAGATTTATGGATATTATACTGAAGCTGAAGGAAGAATTAAATGTGGAAAAGTGGCAGGTTGAAGCTGCGGTTAAATTGATAGACGAGGGAAACACCATTCCGTTTATCTCCCGCTACCGCAAAGAAGTCACGGGTTCACTGAATGATGAGGTATTGCGGAACTTAAATGAAAGGCTTAGTTATTTAAGAAATCTGGAAGAAAAAAAGGAGCAAGTGCTTGGAAGTATTGAGGAGCAGGGAAAGCTGACCGACGAATTAAGAGAGAAAATTTTGGCGGCGGAAACAATGGTGGTGGTAGAGGATTTATATCGTCCTTACCGTCCAAAGCGCAAGACTAGGGCGAGTGTCGCCAAAGAGCGTGGGTTAGAAGGGCTTGCAGATATTATTTTAGCACAGGAAACCACAAAGCCTTTGATCGAAGAAGCAGAATGCTATGTCAATCCCGAGAAAGAAGTGAATAATGTAAAAGAAGCTTTGCAGGGAGCAATGGATATTATTGCAGAAATGATTTCAGATGATGCCGATTACAGAGCATATATTCGACAGGCAACTTATGAGGAGGGCAGGATAACCAGTCAGGCAAAGGACGAGAAAGCTGAGAGTGTTTACGAAATGTATTATGATTTCGAGGAAGCAGTGAATAAAGTGGCAGGGCATCGGGTACTGGCGCTAAACCGCGGCGAAAATGAGAAAATTCTAAATGTAAAAATCGAAGCGCCGGAAGAACGTATTTTGCGTTTTTTGGAAACAAAAGTAATTACAAAGGAAAATGAGAATACAACACCTGCGTTAAAAGAAACAATTGCAGACAGTTATCAACGTTTGATTGCACCTGCAATAGAGCGGGATATTCGCAATGAACTGACGGAAAATGCAGAAAATGGTGCAATTTCTGTATTTGGGAAGAACCTTGAACAGCTTTTAATGCAGCCGCCAATTGCCGGAAAGGTAGTGCTTGGCTGGGATCCAGCATTTCGGACAGGTTGTAAACTTGCAGTTGTTGATGCGACAGGCAAAGTTTTGGATACCAAGGTTATCTATCCTACTGCGCCGCAGAACAAAGTGGAGGAAGCAAAAAAAGAACTCAAAAAATTAATTAGCCAATATCATGTTGATATAATATCTGTTGGAAATGGTACAGCTTCTCGCGAATCGGAGCAGGTGATTGTAGAATTAATTAAGGAATTGGATACGCCCTTGCAGTATGTGATTGTCAACGAAGCCGGTGCTTCTGTATATTCAGCAAGCAAACTGGCAACAGAGGAGTTTCCGCAGTTTGATGTAGGGCAGAGAAGCGCCGCCTCCATTGCAAGACGCCTGCAAGACCCTTTGGCAGAATTGGTAAAAATAGATCCCAAATCCATTGGTGTAGGGCAGTATCAGCACGATATGAACCAAAAGAAGCTTAGTGAAGCATTAAACGGTGTTGTGGAGGCCTCCGTAAACAAAGTCGGTGTTGACTTAAATACAGCATCTGCATCGCTTTTGGAATATATTTCTGGTATTAATAAGACTATTGCGAAAAATATTGTGGATTACCGTGAAACAAACGGCAGATTTACCAATCGAAAACAGTTGCTCAAAGTAGCAAAACTTGGGCCTAAGGCATATGAGCAGTGTGCAGGATTTGCAAGGATTTTAGATGGTGACAATCCACTTGATGCCACCAGCGTACATCCGGAATCCTATGATGCAGCGATGAAATTATTGGAAAAACTGCATATTTCTATGGAGGAGTTAAAGGAAATCCAAAAGAAAGCGGCTGTTAAAACAAAGCCTTCCAAGACCAAACAGGAATCCAATATCAAAAATAAAAAGAACCCCAAATCCAATATTGTTATTAAAAATACCAATACAGCAATGGGAAAGGCACTAGCGGCGGCTATGGGCGGCATTACAATGGAAACAGACAATAAAAATGACAAGGCTGTCACAAATAATGCAGACACTACAGCCGGCGGATTGGAAAAGCGCGTCAAAGATAAAAAGAAAATGGCGGAAGAGCTGGGGATTGGAGAAATTACGCTTACAGATATTTTAAAGGAGCTAGAGAAACCCGCAAGAGATCCGCGCGAGGATATGCCAGCGCCGATACTGCGCAGCGATGTTCTTGATATGAAAGATTTAAAGCCAGATATGATTTTAAAGGGTACTGTTAGAAATGTCATTGACTTTGGCGTATTTGTGGATATTGGCGTGCATCAAGACGGTCTTGTGCATATTTCACAGATTACAGATCGATTTATTAAGCATCCGCTTGAAGCCGTAAGTGTTGGGGATATTGTGGAGGTTAAGGTTTTAGATGTGGATATAGCAAAAAAGCGGATATCACTTACCATGAAATTAGACAGTGGCAAAAAAAATAAAAAGTGACTAAGCCTAAAGAATTAGAGAAATCTGTCGATATATACTATAACTCTTCTTGTTGATATCATGCGGAAGGAGCGCACTGCATGAAAGCAAATTGTATTTTGTACGCAGCGCGGCGCATAAACAGGAAAGTGCTCTCAGGGGAGAAAATAAAGTAAAAGGGAATTTACTTCATTAACGAGCTTCCTTAAAACCGTTTTTTGGATTAAGATAAGCTTATTTTTGACAGTCACATGGAGGTGACGCATATGAATAAAAGACGTGAGCTTATTCTGCAAAGACTTTCTCGGATAGACAGCATTCAGACTGCACAAAGCAATCCCCGTGCTACAAAGTTTCGGGGACGTCCAGAGGGAGCATTGTCCATTGAAGCGGCGATTGGCACATACATGACCGGAACACCGAATGCGGTTGATATGTATATGAAGCAGGATGTATACACCAAATCCCGCAGCGGACAAAAAAAGCAAATGTCACAACAAATGTCAAGGCAGATGGCAGAGTATATGGCAGTGGCGGAGGAAAGCCAGCTTGCAAATGCAAGATCGGAATTGTCAGACAATGCAGCAATGGATGAAAAGGCACTGCAAAAAATACTTGAGGCAGATCCCAGTGCAAAATACCAGTTAACAAAGTATGGCAGAAAGGCACAGCCCGAGAATCTGACAGTTTATGACAGGCTTGACGCAGACAGGTGCGAAGGATTTCTGCTTTATTCTTATAATAAAAGAGGAGTCCATAGCGTACTTGGCGAGCATATTACTCCCGGAAGCTACGGCGGCCGCATTACAAGCGGTGAATTTATCAGCAAGGCATAATAAGGGTAAAGGAGTTTTCACTCCAAAAATGAAAGCCCCCGCGTATTTTACATACGCGGGGGCTTTCATTGAAAACTTATTAAAAAGGGAGGATGCCAAGTAACCACAAGATTACTTGGCATTTATTATGAAAAAGTTATTTAAGTAAAGTTACCACTGTTGTTATTTTATAAGGAGTTTTCTTTGCTTGCCTTATGTTAATAGTATATAGGCTTTTCGTGTCTAAATCATGTTAAGTTATTGAACATTTTTCAAAAGATATATGAACAAATTGTGACGGGCTCAATTAAAAATTGTTGTTATGGTGCTTATACTACATAACGCCAGAATTTACTGTACTGCACTGGTTAAACGTATATGGCTGGCGTTATGTAGTCAGGTTACTCAGTAATTTTATACTCGTGAACGCATTTAATTGCCGCTTACTACGCCAGCATTGTAGAAGCGGTAACATTTTAGCTAGGGGTTGTCGCAATAAGCTTTGATTATACAAGATATAGTATAAATCGCAGCATGATGTTAGACTATCTTGTATACGTTTTTCTTATTGCGACAGCCCCGTAATAAAATGTAGTGATTGGAGGTATCCAGCCCATCGCGAAGCGATTTCCAATGGCTGGATACATAACAGTTCAATGGGGTATCTGAACTGTTACTAGAAGTGTTCACTCGTTATACATTTAGATTGGCAATTGTTTTCGCTCATGAGTATAACTGTTAAGCAGTATAAGTCATAACGCTCTTATGACGTTAAGGAGATCTTCTCCGGTTCTGGATACTCCACACCAAACGTATCGACCGTAACGCTTTTCATCACTTGATCTTTGAGTGGTCTGTCGGAAGGAATTAGTTGACGGTTTAGCGATTCTTCTGATGAATCGGTCGGTGTTTCAGCAATGCGATTCACCACTTCCATACCTTCAATCACTTTCCCAAACGCCGCATAAGCCCCGTCCAAATGGGGGCTTGTCTTGTGCATAATAAAGAACTGACTCCCCGCTGAATCTGGTACCATGCTCCTTGCCATGGAAAGTACGCCTTCGGTGTGCTTTAAATTATTTTCAAAGCCATTTTGCGAAAACTCGCCCTTAATATAATAGCCGGGCCCGCCCATGCCATTTCCATCAGGACAGCCGCCTTGAATCATAAAACCATTGATAACCCTATGGAAAATCAGACCATTGTAAAAGCCTTTTTGAATCAGACTGATAAAATTATTAACCGTATTTGGTGCAATTTCGGGATATAATTCGGCTTTAATAATACCGCCGTTTCCCGTTTCATTGCCTTCCATCTCAAAACCTTCCATTTCAATTGTAACAATAGGATTTTGTGCCATAGTTTAAATCTCCTTTTTCTTTATTATGAGAAATATTATATCTGTTTTATGGAAGAAACACAAGCAGGATTGGAATTTTTGTCGTTTTTGCAATTGATTTTTTGGTGAAATATAGTACAATAATCTTACCACGGCAATGACGTGAGAACGAAATCTATACGAGGAGTTTTTATGGTTAAAATAACGCAAAGACCTTCGGAAGCGGCGTATTATGCTGCAAATCATATTCCATATATTGTGTATTTGAATGAAAATAACCGCAATGATAGCTTTCCCAATGGTTCATTTTGTGTGGAAAAATTAAGCGATATTGATGCGGAGTATATGGATAAGGTATATAGGAGGACAATGGGGCTTCCTTGGATACTAATAGAAACAGGCAGGCTTACAATTCGTGAAATTACGGTCGAGGATGTGCCGAGACTGTATGAATTGTATGCAGATGCATCGGTAACTAAGTATATGGAACCGCTTTTTGAAGATATGCAGCAGGAAATAGAGTATACGAGCGAGTACATTAAAAATATATATGGCTTTTATGGATATGGGATGTGGGGCATTGTGTTACGGGAGAGCGGAGAATTAATTGGCAGAGCCGGATTAGAATACAAAGAGGGTTATAATGGGCTGGAACTTGGCTTTATGCTTGGAAAACCTTATCAGCATAAGGGATATGCATATGAAGCGTGCAGTGCAATCCTTACATACGGTATGCAGGAACTGGAGCATAAGGACTATCGAGCCATAGTACATACGGAAAATACTGCGTCAAGAAAATTGTGCGAAAAGCTGGGATTTACGGTAATAACCAACCAGCAGGCAGAGGGAACGCAGTATTTAGAGTATCGAATA